>JBNLFP010000065.1:0-5518 GCA_050305595.1 Minisyncoccia bacterium | reverse complement strand
CAACTTCTGGTTTAACACTAGGATTTTTACCGAGACTATTTTCGATATCTCGTCTGCCGTTCTCTGTTACAGACTTCGGTCGTATGTTTGCTCATGTATGGTCTAACTTACTGGGTCTCATTGCTGTACGACGCCGTCGTAAGCCTTGGGGTACTGTGTACGATAGTGTTACTAAGGCACCGATCGATCCGGCTTATGTACAGGTATTTGACTCTGTTGGAAAGGAAGTCGGGGAAGCCATTACTGACTTGGATGGTCGTTATGGTTTCTTGATGCCAGAAGGAACCTATACTCTTAAGGCACAGAAGACCCATTACATTTTCCCGTCTAAACTTTTAGCAGGCCGTAAGAATGATTCGTTGTATAACAATCTTTACTTTGGTGAAAAACTTACTTTAGGAAAAGATGATGTGGTGGCAGCAGATATACCGATGGATCCACAAGAAACTGACTGGAATCAGGTAGATAAGGTAGAGACACACCGCTCTAACTTTACTAAGCTAGATCCTATAATGTTGTTATTCTTTGATGTGATCTTCTACTGTGGTTTAGCATTAATGGTTTGGCAACTTATAGTACAACCGACTGCTGCCCTCTGGTTCTTCGCTCTCTTCTACACAATCCTATTGATGATAGATATCTTTATTGGTCGCCCTCGTTTGTATGGTGCGGTAACAAGAGAAGATGGTAGTGTGCTGTCTTTCGGAACTATTTCCTTCAAGTATGCAGCAGGTACAGCCACCATCACTCGTGTATTAGATGCTAGAGGCAGATATATCGCTTTGCTACCAGAGGGGAGGTATAACGTAACTATTTCTGAGCGAGTAGCTATGGATGAATATAGACCTCTTGCGAGCTATATAATTCAAACCCAAAGCAATAGTGCTGTAAGCAAACACTTTGTAGTATGAAAAAGATAGTTTTGGAAAAGTTAAAACAGATCAAAAAAAGAACTTACATATTTGGAATTTTATTTGGTCTTGTAACACCTGTTGTAGGTATATTCGCTGGTTTACAAATATCAGTCATGCTTGGAAATATTTTAGCTTTTCCGTTCTTGGTCGTTTCAGTTTTTTCTGGTAAACCGCTTGGTTTTTGGGGATTAGGTTTGTGGTTATTTTCATTCGTATTCTCCGTAGTGATTTGGGTTTACATCTTTAGTCTGTTGGAAAAAATATTAGACAGCCAAACAAAAACACGTCGCAAAAAATAATTTTTGGTTACTTTAATCTAAATTTGACATCAATTATGCACAGGTCGTTTGCCTAGGTGCGTGTATAATATTTTTTATGAGTACAGTAAAAATCGGAGAAGCTCTTAGATTTGGTTGGAGCGCATTTATGCGTCGTCCATGGTACCTACTAGGTCTGATGTTAAGCTTCCTTGTTATCTTTTTTATTAGCTTGGGTAATGCTGTAGTTACCGCTCTGGCTTACATCGCTTATGGTGGTTATTTGGCAATGTTTATTAAACATGCACGTGGAGAGACAATTGAGTTTGATGATATGTTCTCTTTGGACAATCGGTGGATCTCTTTTGCTTTTTTGGGGATCATAAAAATGGTCTTAGTCACGCTCGGTTTTTTATTTTTTATCATTCCCGGTCTCTACCTGTCTATTCGCTGGATGTTTGCCGAAATGCTTGTGGTGGATCAGGGTATGAAACCAGTAGAAGCATTAAGAGCTAGTAGCAAAATGACCGAAGGAGAATGGTGGAAGCTACTACTATTCATCTTGGTAGTGGGTCTATTGTCCATAATTGGACTAGCTGCGTTGGTTGTGGGTGTGTTGGTGGTATCGTTAGTGGCCTTTCTGGCGGTCATTAAGCTCTATGATGATTTGAAAGGGAAGGTAGTTAAAGCTAAAAAAACTAAGACTAGGACAAAAACCAAACGAACAAAATCTACTTAATAGGTTATCTACAAAACAACGTGGTCCTGTAGGTCACGTTGTTTTATTTCTACAACTGTCCAAGAAGCGTGTTGATCTCGTAAATTGAATAAATAATCCTTATTTAAAGGTCCAAAAACTACTTTCAACTAGGAGATGTGTTTTGTGATAAAATCAGGTATATGAATAAAACAGGAATTTCGATCATAGTAGTACTACTCTTGATGATGGTTGGGGGTGGTATGTACTTACTTGGCCAGCGTTCTTCTACCGACGACTACAACGCTAAACAAGACTTGCAGGATGACACCATGACGAGTGATAGGATGGCCTCCACTACAGATGATGACATCCAAGAAGATGAGGATAAACCGGTTGAGTCAATCGGTACCTCAGTCAATGGTAACGACATTATGGCTTATCACTTTGGTGGTGGCGACAAAGAATTACTCTTTATTGGTGGCATACATGGTGGTTACGGATGGAATACAGTATTGCTAGCTTATGAGTTAATAGACTACCTGAAATCAACCCCAACCGCAGTTCCCGAGGGGGTGAAAGTGACAGTTATTCCAGTTTTGAATCCGGATGGTCTTGAAACCACAGTCGGTACCACTGATCGCTTTGAAAAAAGTGATGTACCTAATGATGAAGCAAAACTTGTAGCTGGTCGTTTTAACGGCAATACAGTTGATCTTAACCGTAACTTTGAATGTGACTGGCAGGCTGAGGGAGTATGGCGCAGTCAAGCAGTAAGTGGTGGTGACAAGGCATTTTCAGAACCAGAAGCGGCTGCAATTCGTGATTATGTTCAAACAACTAATCCAACTGCTGTTGTTGTTTGGTATAGTGCTGCAGGCGGCGTGTTTGCATCTAATTGTCATTCAGGAGTATTACCTGAAACTACCACCCTAACCGATCTTTATGCTAAAGCTTCTGGCTATAAAGCATATGCTGAGTTTGATTTCTATGAAGTAACTGGTGATATGGTTAATTGGTTGGCCAAGGAATCAATCCCTGCGATCAGCGTCTTGTTAACTGATCATAAGAATGTTGAGTGGAGTAAAAACCGCGAGGGTATATTAGCGATCTTTGAACATTATTCGAAATAGAAATGCCTCCTACACACGCACCGTATAAACTTTGGTTTAGCTTAGCCGCCGTCTTTTTCTTGGTGATGGGGCTGGTAACTTGGTATCTACTAAATCCTGGAGAAGAAATAGAAGAGCCAATTGTGATGGAGGAATCGGAACCTCAGTTAGTCGCCAGTTCTACCATTGGTTACTCTGTTAATGGACGTATTATAGAAGCTTATACTTACGGCAACGGTCCAATTAATCTTCTCTTTGTCGGTGGCGTACATGGTGGTTACGAATGGAATAGCGTCGTCTTGGCTTATCGATTTATAGACTACATGGAAGAAAATGTAGAAAACCTCACTTCAGCTTTTACTATTCATGTCATTCCTAGTTTAAATCCAGATGGCGTGTATGAAGTAGTGGGTAAGGAAGGTAGGTTCAGTGTTGACGAAGTGCCGGCGGAAACAGGCCCGGTGGGTACAGGTCGCTTTAATGCTAATGGTGTTGACCTAAATCGTAACTTTGCTTGTAAATGGCAACCAGAAAGCAGGTGGCGTGGGGAAACAGTGAGTGCAGGTAGCGCAGCCTTCTCCGAACCAGAAGCAGCAGCTCTTCGTGATTATGTATATAACATTGGGCCAAAGGCGGTGGTTTTCTGGCATAGCCAAGCTAACGCAGTTTATGCCTCGGAATGTGAGGCAGGTGTATTGCCCACTACTATCTCAGTTATGAATGCGTATGCAAAAGCTGCTGGCTACAAGGCAGTAGAGTCGTTTGATGCTTATCCAGTCAGTGGAGATGCTGAAGGTTGGTTAGCTTCCGTTGGTATTCCAGCAATTACAGTTGAATTGTCCAGCCATGACACAGTTGAATGGGCACAAAATAAAGCGGGTATAGAGGCCCTGTTCTCTTATTTTACTAATAATATCGAACGCAACTAGTGAAATAAAAAAGTTGTAGCCGTGTAATAATGGATAGTGAAACACCCAACCTTTTTTGGTTGGGTGGTCGCTACGTGAAGATGACTACGTATTGATCAATGTCTTCTCTAACTGATGAACAAATAGTGGCTCGCGTATTAGCGGGGGAAAATTATCTCTATGGAGTACTGATGGATCGCTATACTGAGCGATTGTTTCGGTATGCGCGCAAGTTTCTTAATGATCAAGACAGTATTGAAGAAAATGTACAAGACGTATTCACTAAGGCTTATGAAAGTCTTGCTAGTTTTGATCAGAATCGTAAATTCCAACCCTGGATCTATCGTATTGCCCATAACACTTTTGTAAATGTGTTACGAGCAAAAAGTAGATCCTGGATCATCTTAGAATGGGATACGCTGGTCTCTTTGCCGGCAGGTGACGACCCAGAGGAAGCGGAACGTGACCGAAAGGAGATGCAAGAGATAATTGAGGGTGGTTTGGAACAATTGTCTCCTAAGTATCGCGAAATTCTCACTCTTTATTATTTAGACGAAATGTCATACAAAGATATTAGTGAGGTTTTACATGTTCCGGTCAATACAGTGGGTGTTCGTATACGTAGAGCAAAAGAGGCACTGAAGAAAAATATCGCCTATGAAAGATAAATTTCCAAAATTTAAAAATACTTTGTTACATGACATTGAATCAGGTGTTGTAGCAATTGAACCGCGGTGGAAAGCAATCTTGCCAAAGATTTTGGTAGGAGCTTTAATTGCGCTGGCCTTCATTTCAACGGTATTAATATTTGCTTACATTTTATTTGCGGTGCGAGTGGCCGGTCATTCAATTTTATTAGGTTTTGGTCCAAGAGGCTGGTCTTTCTTTTTAGCTTTTTTCCCTTGGCACATTTTGGCTCTTGACGTTCTTTTGGTTGTTTCCATAGCAGTTTTAGCGAAACGCTTTGCTTTTGGTTGGAAAACTCCAAGGCTCTACCTACTCCTAGGTCTGTTGGTGGCGGCTTTTATTTCTGGTGCTTTGGTAGATAAACCATTTAATGACGCAATGAGCCGACACAAAGAATATCTACCAAAACCAGTTGGTGGTCTTTATAAAGCCCCCTCTGAGAACAAAGGTCTGGTCCGTGGGACAGTTTTGCTTATAGGTGACAACCATTTTGTGTTGTTAGATGAACGTACTGAAGAAGAAGTTTGGGTAAAAATACACAGTGAAAGAGCAAAAAGGACTTTAGAAAACTTAGTGGTTGGAGCTGGTGTTGTAGTTGCTGGAGATGAGGTGGAGGGTGGTATAGAAGCTTTTGGGGTCAGACTTATGCCTGTGCATTAGATAAACAAGGGTGTGCTAAGATTTAGTTTATGAAAGCTTTTAGTGATTTGTTCACCAGTTTGGTTGTTTTTTTAGCCGTAGTTAGTACTTTTGTTTTTTTGTATCATAATTACAAGGCCCCCGTTTCAAATTACTTATTTGGTGACGATATGATTGGTATTGTTGTGCGTGATGTAACCCTGACAGTATCGATTGCAGATGACGAGGAAGAACGCAAGCAAGGTTTGTCTGGCGTTGAAGAATTGTCAACTTTAGAAGGGAAGCTGTTTGTTTTTGATGAAGA
>JBNLFP010000064.1:0-5361 GCA_050305595.1 Minisyncoccia bacterium | reverse complement strand
AATGTCATGCTGGTAGCGGAAGGGGTGTTATTTGCGTTGATTGCAGTCGGAGCCTGGCGGAAGCAGGCATTTTGGGTCGCGCTTGCCAGTATCTGGGTCTTTGTGGTAGGGACTGGCGCTGAGGCATCGGCGATCCGTGCGGGTGTTATGGGGACACTGGGATTTGTGGCACTTAACGTTGGTCGGCTAACGCTGGGGAGGAATTTGATGATTTTGGCCGCCGCGGTGATGCTAATGTATAATCCATTGTTACTTCGGTATGACATTGGTTTTCAGTTATCTTTCTTGGCCACGTTAGGTTTGATACTTATGTCTCCGCATATTGAAGAATATCTACAGTGGTTTCCAAATTGGTTTGGTTCCAGAGAATTTCTTGTAGCCACCTTGGCTACCCAGTTATTTGTTTTGCCGCTACTTTTGTATCAAATTGGCCAATTTTCATTGGTGTCAGTGTTAGTGAACGTGCTGGTTTTGCCGGTGGTACCTTTAGCGATGCTCCTTACTTTTATTACCGGTATGATTGGTTTATTGTCATTAACCTGGGCGATGCCGGTTGCGTATTTAGCGCAGTTGTCTCTTGCGTACATAATCTGGATAGCGGAAGTATTTGGTTCTTGGTCGCTGGCTGCTTTTACAGTCCCAGCCTTTCCGTTCTGGTTGGTGCCTGTAGGATACGCGTTAATTGTTTGGCTATGGTGGCGACTCAATCGCGAGCCGGATGCATTGTTGGGTTGGGTGATTGTTGAAGAAAATTAAAAGCGCGACCCGAAGGGTCGCGCTTTGTGTCTCAGATTCTGGATGCTACTGTTTCCCAGTTTACATTTTTAAAGAATGCATCAATATATTTACCTTTTTCACTTGGCGGGTAGTCGAGCATATATGAGTGTTCCCACATATCAATTCCCAACACTATGTCCAAGTCAGTCAATTGGCCAAAGTGCTGCTCATCAACCCAGGCAGTAACCAACTGGTTACTTTGTCGGTCAATGTAGAGCATTGCCCAACCCACACCACGGGTAGAAGCAAGTGTACGGAAGTGTTCAATAAATTTTTCCACTGAACCCCACTGTTCTTCCAACATGGTTTTTAGTGTGCCTTCAGGTAATTCAACATAACCTCCTTCAAACTGTGAAAAGTAATACTCGTGATTACGCATACCTCCAAATTCGAAACCAAGACGGCGCATCATTTCAGATCGTGCATATTGATCATTAACGTTTTCCAATTCGTTACGAATATGATTCACGTTCTTTACGTATCCTTGGTAAAGTTTCAAATGTTCTTCAATTGATTGTTTAGAAATTCCTTCCAATTCAGGAATATCAAATGTTTTTGCTTCATAGGTCATGCGCCTATAATAACAGAGTGAATGATGAAGTGACAATTAGACGCAGGGGCTGGTTAGTATTCGTTTTAATACTATTTACAATAATTGCCTGGTGGCCAGGTTGGGGCGTCGCGACACTGCAGTCTCCTGACTGCCCCAATTTAGTACTATGTGTTGCATTTCTTGATGTCGGGCAAGGCGATGCGATATTTATTCAGTCACCTGATGGGCACCAGTTACTGATTGATGGGGGTAGAGATAACGCAGTCTCAAGACGTTTGGGTGAATTGATGAGCTTTACAGACCGCACCATAGATTATGTTTTGCTCACACATCCGGACTCGGACCATATCGCTGGATTGATACCAGTTTTGGAACGTTATCAGGTAGACAATATCATTCGCACTCAAAATGAAAGCGATACAGACGTTTGGGAAAGCATGGAGGAGACAATGGGGCATGAAGAAGCCAAAGTCTATTTCGCAAAGCGTGGTCAAAGCTATGATTTGGGTGGGGGTGTTTTCTTAGAAATACTGTTTCCAAACATTGACCCTACCAATCTAGAGAGTAATACTGCTTCGATCGTGGCGCGTTTGGTCTACGGTGATACTGCTTTTATGCTAACTGGAGATTCGCCACAAGCAATAGAGGAATACCTCATTACTTTGGATGCAAATTCTCTAAAGAGTAATGTCTTAAAGGCTGGGCATCATGGATCACGCACTTCGTCCGCACCTGAGTTTGTGGAGGTGGTTGCACCATCCTATGTTGTGGTCTCAGCTGGTGCAGATAATTCATACGGGCACCCACATAAAGAGGTTTTAGACACGTTTAATAAAGCTGGAGTTGAGGTCTTAAGTACCGCTGAGGAAGGTAATGTGATCTTTGTTTCAGATGGCCAGACAGTTACTGAGTTGTAGAACAACCCTTTGCTTTTCTGGCTTTTTTGTTATACTCACACCGCAATATATAAAGCTAAAATTAATTATTATGTCATTACAACCACACCAAGAGCGATCACTAGTCCTACTAAAGCCTGACGCAGTACAGCGCAGCTTAATCGGTGATATCATCGGTCGCTTCGAGCGCACTGGTTTGAAAATCGCTGGTATGAAAATGGTAATTGCTACCGAACAGCAACTACTAGATCACTACAATAAAGACGACGAATGGTATCAGCGTAAAGGTGAAGGTATTGTTGAGGACATGAAGGCACACAATCTACCGGTAGAAAAGGAAGCAATTGAATACGGTAAGGATATTATCCGCAACATGGTGACCTACATGACAGCTGCTCCTTTGGTGGCAATTGTAATGGAGGGTAATCAGGCAGTGGCGGTGGTTTCTAAGTTGGTTGGCACTACTGAACCTTCATCCTCTGATGTTGGTACTATTCGCGGTGACTACACAGTAGACTCTTACTCTCACGCTACTATCGAAAATCGTGGTGTACGTAACTTAGTGCACCAGTCAGAATCTCCAGAAGAAGCAAATCGTGAGATCAAGATTTGGTTTAACGATGGTGAAATACATGATTATGTAACTGCACAGGAACGTATCATGTACGACGTGAACTTTGATGGGAAAACTGAGTAATTAGAAAAAAGGGCGGCACTTTGTGCCGCCCTTTTTGTTTCGTGATATTATTCTGATGGGCCGCAATCGTATGTCCGAGTTATTTTACGTTTCGGGCTGCCTGCAGTCGCGGAAACCAATGAGAGCACAGGGCTTTCAGCGGGATTCGGAAAGGGTGCCCACCTTGGCCAAGTGCCGGGGCATACGCGCGGCTCTTTTAAAAGACCCTATCTTCGGATGGGGTTTTTTATTAGATAAACAACGAGTAGCGTATCTGCGACTATGTTTACCTTATGCAGACGCTCAGTATTCTCGACCCCTTCCTCCTCGGGCTGAGAATACACTAGCGTCCTGCGCTTGGGTGTCTATGTATAATCATCCGTTCTGGAAAGTCTAATTATGCAGGTTATAATTAGAGTGTGAAAACAAATACTATACTATTTATTGTTGCCGGCTCTATCTTGGCAGTGTCGCATTATTTTTCAATAGAGTTTTATTTATATTGGCGTTATTTATGGCTGGATATCCCTATGCATTTTCTCGGTGGAGTGGCGGCTGGATTGGGTTTGTTTGTATTACGTGATTTACGCTTGGTAGGCACTAAGGGATTTTTGTCAGACCGTTGGTTGAAATTGGACGCCGTATTTCTTTACCTATTGTCGGTAACAGTGATATGGGAAGTATTTGAAATACTAGCTGGTACACCAAAATCTTCCAACTATGCATTAGATACAGTACTTGATATTGCTATGGGTTTGACTGGGGGATTGTTTGCATACTGGCTAGCTAAAAATGTCATAAAAAACGAATTAAACTAAAAGCATATGTCACAACTTGGATTTTACGGCGGAGTAGGGAGTGTAACTGGTGCTAACTTCATGGTGGATACTGGTAAAGCTCGTTTCTTAGTTGATTGTGGAATGATTCAAGGTGATCGCTTTCAAAGTAAAGCCAACCACGATCCTTTTCCCTACGATCCAGCAACTGTAGACGTACTTCTAGTTACTCATGCGCACGCAGATCATATCGGCCGTATTCCCAAGTTGGTTAAAGAGGGCTTCAGAGGCGTTATTTACTCGACCGAACCAACCAGAGCTTTGGCTGCGGTGATGTTAGAGGATGCTTACAAAGTGATGACATTTGAAGAGGAAAAATTTGATATTCCTCGTCTGTATGATGAAGAAAATATTGCGGAAGCTTTAAGTCTTTGGAAAACGGCTGATTACGGAGAAAGTATAGAGTTACCAGATAACGTAAGTGCACGTATGTCTGATGCGGGACATATTCTTGGTTCGGCCATCATAGTACTAGAGAGAAATGATCGCCGCATCGCTTTTTCGGGTGACATCGGAAACAAACCCCAACCGTTGCTGCCTGCACCAGAGGTGCCAACTGACTATCAATATTTGGTGATGGAAAGTGTTTATGGTGATCGTAAACATGAGGAGGTAGCAGAGCGCACTGCTCTTTTACGTCAGCATATCGAGGATACTATTGCGAAAAACGGCACACTTATCATTCCAGCCTTTTCACTTGAGCGTACTCAGGCTATGTTGTTCGAAATCAACAACATGATAGAAGCTGGTGATATTCCACCAATTTCTACCTACTTGGATTCACCACTGGCTATTGCTGTAACGGATATATATAGGCAACATACTAAATACTTCAAACCCGAAGTAAATAAACAGATAGAAGCAGGCGATGACATTTTTGATTTCCCTAAGCTGAAGTTTACCCGGCAAGTTTCTGATTCGCGCGAGATTGCGAAGGATAAAGGTGCAAAAATAATAATTGCAGGAAGTGGTATGTCACATGGTGGTCGTATCAGGAATCATGAGAAAAATTATCTATCTAACCCAAACACCACGTTGTTGTTGGTGGGTTACCAATCGGTTGGTAGTCTAGGACGTCGTTTACATGACGGAGCAAAGAAAGTGGAGATCGATCATGAGGTGGTGAAGGTGCGAGCCAAAGTTGCTGTTATTAAAGGATTTTCCGGCCACGCTGACCGTGATCAACTGTTAGAGTTTGTTGAAAAAGGAGGAGAAAAAGCAGAAAAAATCTACGTCACTATGGGCGAAGAAAGATCATCACTTTTTCTAGTACAGAGAATTCGTGATTACCTTGGACTCAATGCAGTGGCTCCGTCACTAGGAGAGGTGGAAGAGATAGATTTTTAAAGACAAACACAAAAGACCGCCAGCTTTGCTGGCGGTCTTTTGTGTTTGAGGTAGGTTGCTTAACCTTTCACCTGATCAACGATTCGCTTGAAAGCATCAGGACGATCTTTAGCTAAGGTAGCTAGAATCTTGCGGTCTAGTGCTACGCCCTTGTCTTTCAAAGCCTTGATGAAGCGGCTGTACTTCATACCTTCAGTTTGCAAAGCAGCGTTGATACGAGAAATCCAAAGACGACGGAAGTCACCCTTCTTATCCTTACGGTGATCAAACGCATGT
>JBNLFP010000063.1:0-9442 GCA_050305595.1 Minisyncoccia bacterium | reverse complement strand
TTCACAATCTTAGTGCGACGATCATCGCCATACTTATCTGCCACATCAGTTAACTCTTTCTTTACCACTGACGCCATCTTCTTAACGCTCTTCAAGATAGCTTCAAGTTCTTTAATGAGCTTTTGTACTTCTTTCAACTCATCTTCAATCTTCTTACGCTCTAGACCAGCCAACTTTTGTAGACGCATATCCAAGATAGCCTGTGCCTGAATTTCAGAGAATTTAAATCTCTTCATCAATGCAGCATGAGCTGTTGGAACATCCTTAGAGGCACGAATGATTTTGATAATCTCATCAATATGATCGAGCGCTTTCTTCAAACCAAGCAATATATGTTCACGGTCACGTGCCTTGCCTAGATCGTACTCAGTACGACGACGAATTACTTCCTTTCGGTGTTTTATATATTCTTCCAATATTGCCTTAAGAGAAAGGGTCTGTGGTACACCATCAACCAATGCCACCATGTTGTAATGGAAAGTATCCTCAAGCTGAGTGTGTTTATAGAGTTTATTTAAAACAGTCTGAGGATTAGAGCCACTCTTAAGATCAATAACCACCCGGATGTCGGCAGTGGATTCATCGCGCATTTCTTTAATACCCTCAATTTTCTTTTCTCGTACCAGATTAGCGATACGCTCCTGCATATCAGCCTTGTTAACACGATAGGGTACGGAAGTAATTACAATTGAAAAATTGCCTTTCTTGTCTTCAACTATTTCCGCTTCTCCACGCACTACCACACCACCTTTTCCGTTGGCGTATGCATGTGCAATAGCTTTTTTATCAAAAGCCACTGCTCCCAATGGAAAGTCTGGGCCTTGAACAAATTTCAACAAGTCATCTGTCGATGCCTCTGGATTATCAATAAGGTGCACTGTGGCATCCACTACCTCGCGCAAGTTATGAGGTGGTATGTTGGTAGCCATACCAACTGCAATACCAAGAGTTCCCGCTAACAACAGGTTTGGTGCAGCCGCTGGCAATACCTCTGGCTCACGCTTGGTACCATCGAAGTTTGGACGCCAATTAACGGTGTCTTTCTCTAAGTCACGCAACATCTCTTCTGCCACCTTGGACATTTTTGCTTCAGTGTAACGATAAGCCGCAGCACCATCACCGTCTACCGAACCAAAGTTACCTTGACCAATTACTAGTGGGTAACGAGTTGAGAAAGGTTGTGCCAACTTCACCATTGCTTCATAAACCGCCACGTCACCGTGAGGATGAAAACTACCAAGCACGTCACCCACTACCGTTGCGGACTTCTTAAAACGTGCAGTCGAAGTTAAACCGTTCAAACGCATTGAGTAGAGAATGCGTCGATGCACTGGCTTCAAACCGTCCCTCACGTCTGGCAAGGCACGCGCGGTAATCACCGACATCGCATAGTCTAGATAGGCTGTACGCATTTCTTCCGAGATCGGTTGTGAGATGATTCCTCGTTCTGGAGTATTGTCTGGAGTCGAATCAGAAACGGTTTTTTTCGGCATAAATTTACTTAATGTTTATAAGGATTTTGCGGGACAGTGACGTAGCTACTTTCCCGCTACAACCCTGCTATTTTACCATATTTTAACTTATTTTTCAGCCTAATCAGAGGCTGAAGCAGCACTGTTTTTCTGCTGCTGTGAGGTCGTACCAATGAGTACTGGAGCAACTGGTACCTTGGCCTCCTCAGATTCTTTTTTTGGTCCTGTAGAGGTTGCTGTACTTGTGCTTGTAACAGCTTCTCCATCAGGATTTTGACCTCGAACTTTATTCCACAGAGCTTCTGTCTCTTCACCTTTAATCTTGTCAAAAAATTGCGAGAAAGCACCGGCAGTGTTTTCTGTTCCCTCGGTTATTTCAGGAGCAACGTAGGACACTTTTACCACTAATGCCACCAACCAAACAGAAGCTATTACACTAGTGATACCAACCGCACCCCAGAAAGCGTAAAATTGTCGAACTGCTTTTGGTTTTTCGCGCAATTCTTTTAACATAGAGAGGTTAACCTTTTAACACCACAATATCACCCGTCATTGCTGCCAAGTCTTTCTTTTTAAGAGTAAGTTTATCTTGTGGTTTGCCATTTTGACTTCCTTCTTCTTTACGGAAAGCCTCTAAAGCTTTTTCATCATAATGCATTGGAATAATAGCTTTGGCTTCAAGTTTTGTAGCCAACTTAGATGCTTGCGGTACCTCCAATACGTCACCGCCACCGATCGGAACAAATAAAATATCTATATCACTAAGCTCTCCCAGAATTTTTGAATCAATTTCGGGTTCGTTTAGGGCTCCAAGAAAAACTATATTCATCCCTTCCATCTTCACCTGATAAATTGTATTCCAACGTTCTTCTCCATCATAAATGGTTTTCACTCCCCAACCACGTGCTGTAACTTCACCAATTTCATACTCACCTGGTCCATCCACTATAAAAGGTTGTTTACTACCATGTGCCACTTGCTCTTTACCATTAAAATCTGGGTGACGCATAGAAATAAAAGCAGCATTTGCACCGAATTTTACTGCGTCGTAACGCTTAGATTGTTTACTAACCGGGTCAAAAGCGATTGTTGTATCTCCAAATGACAGCTTAAAACACTGCCCCCCATGATGCGTAATTACCATAACAAGCCGATTATAACACAATTAAATACCTTGCCGGACGTGTAAAACTACCATATAATTAGCGCACCTGTTGTGGAGCAACGCTTCATAACTGGTCCCCCTAGATGGCTGCCTGCCATCAACCAACTTTGGGCCAGCCCTTCGAGACTGGCTCTTTTTTTATTTTGTGATAATGTTCTAAATATCCTGAGCCCCTTTCAGGAAAGAGTGCGGACTTGGTTGTATGACGCCCACCCAGCCTTCGACCTTGTTCGCACTCCCCCACAATGTTCTTTAATGTTCTCTTTATAGAAAGCCAGTCTCTCGACTGGTCTTTTTTTTATTCTGTGGTACTATTGCGCCACTTCATTTATTAGCCCACTTGGGTGATTTAACCCTGACGGCGTGCATATGGCCACGCGATTCAGATGCCGTCAGACATTATCCGAGTCATATATATAATGTCTGAAGTTCTAAATGCAGCTGCAATCAGCAGCGTGATGCAAAAATTTATAAACGAAACCCCAGAACCACCTAAGGTTGGTGACGTGGTTGAAGGTACCGTTTCCGCTGTCGGTCGTGCCAAAGTGTACGTTGACCTAGCACCATTTGGTACCGGTGTTATCTACGGTCGTGAGTACATGAATGCTCGTGACATCCTACGCAAAGTGTCAGCTGGTGACACTATCGGAGGTAAGGTGGTAGACGCTGGTAACGAAGACGGTTACATCGAGCTATCTCTTAAGGAAGCTCGCCAAGCTCTTATCTGGAGCGATGCTGAACAGGCTGTCAAAGATCAGACTGTATTCAGCCTTGAGGTTAAAGAGGCTAACAAGGGTGGTCTGATCCTAGAATGGCAGGGTATCCAAGGTTTCCTACCTGCTTCTCAACTATCTGCTGACAACTACCCTCGTGTAGCTGACGGTGATAAGGACAAGATCCTAACCGAACTAAACAGTTTGGTAGGCAAGTTCCTATCAGTAGTAATGATTGCTGCTGAACAAAAGGAAAACAAGCTTATCTTCTCTGAGAAGAGTCAGCAAGAAAAGGAAGAGAAGGAAGAGAAAGTTGGTCGCTACGAAGTTGGTGACGTTCTCGAAGGTGAAGTTACAGGTACTGTCGACTTCGGTATCTTCGTTCGAGTCGAGGATGGTCTAGAAGGTCTGGTACACATCTCTGAGCTTGACTGGGGTCTAGTGGAAGATCCACGCGCTCTATACAAGGTTGGTGATAAGGTACAAGTGAAGGTAATTGAAGTTAAGGATGACAAGATCTCCCTATCTATCAAGCAACTTCGTGAAAACCCTTGGACAACTGTGGCTGAGAAGTACAAGAAGGACCAAATGGTTGAAGGTGTAGTAATCAAATTCAACAAGCACGGTGCTCTTGTGTCTATCGAGGAAGGTGTAGCTGGTTTGGTACACATCTCTGAGTTCGACAGTGAAAAAGAACTTAAGGAAGCCCTTTCTTTGGGTAACATGTACAAGTTCAGGATCACTTTGTTTGAACCACAGAGTCAGCGTATGACTCTTTCCTACAAAGAAGCAAACGAGGCTGCGTAAGTAGCAATATAAAAATAAGCGGTCGCTTACGCGACCGCTTATTTTTATTTATCAGACACCTCTTTCAGAACTTGTTCTACCATGGTGAGTATCTCATCTTTAGTATTCTGCAGCTTTTCTTGCTCTCGCTTAGATAGTTGCCCCATTACATATCTTTGTAATTTGTCACCATTGGGACGCACAGTTTTACCAAATAAACTTTTTGGAGCAATACCGATTCGAATTCGCCAAAATTCCTTACTTCCTACCCTATCTATAACTGAAGACAAACCATTATGTCCCCCGGCTCCCCGACCAAAAGAAAGTTTGGCTTCACCGAGTGGTATATCTACATCGTCATACACAACCACCAACTCCCTTGATACGTCAGCCTCTACCACCTTGGCTGCTACCTCGCCTGAATTGTTCATATAAGTTGAGGGGTAAAGAATTCTAATTTCCTGGTCACTTATCACCCCCTCACTCATAAGTCCGCCATATTTAGCTGAAGACACCAAACCAGGCAGACCCCAATGTGAAAATAAAGCATTAAAAACTACCCGACCAGCATTGTGTCGAGTGTTTTCGTATTCAGCTCCTGGATTGCCGAGCACAAGAAAAGTTAACATTCCACTTAGTTTAAATTAAAAAAACAAAAAGAAAAGTATTAAACAATAAAAAATAAAACGCGAAATTTTGTTTTTATTTTTTTCGGTATATAATTAACAAACTTTAGGTATGAGTAATGATACACAACAAACAGAGTTCGCTCGTACTCAGCCATCAGAAGCTCCTTCGGAAAACACTTTTACCGAGATTGTTCGCTTCGCTCTCATTGCCCTGCTCATTGTTATCCCGATACGTTGGTTTGTGGCCCAGCCATTTATTGTGTCTGGAGTATCAATGGAAACAACCTTCGCCAATAGTGATTATCTTATTGTTGATCAACTCTCTTACCGCTTCAAAGATCCGGTCAGAGGTGATGTGATTATTCTTCAATACCCAAAAGACCCTAGTACCTACTTCATTAAGCGCATCATCGGATTGCCCGGAGACACTTTAGCAATACACGGACACGCTATAACTATTACCAACGAAGAGAATCCTGAAGGGTTTGTTTTAGATGAATATTACATACCTACCAATATTAACAATGGCCAACACGACATTACTCTAGGAGAAGATGAATACTTTGTCATGGGGGACAATCGCGACCACAGCTCTGACTCTCGTATCTGGGGCGTCTTAGAAAGAGACGAAATTGTTGGTCGAGCGTTCCTGAGACTCTTCCCACTTAAACAAATTTCAGTGTGGCCCGGTGATAACATTCTATACAATTAAATGACTATGCCTCTAACTCCATCACAATTCACCAAGCAAGCCATTAACACCTGTGAGCACTATGGTTTTAGACAAGCTAATGCTTGGAAACAACTACTTAGAAAGCACAAAAAGGAATCAGTACTGACCCACACTGCCTCAGCTGCAGACAGATGTAAGGATGGTATAGCAGGCATCCTTACAAATGGACTGAACACTTACGTAAGCGAGCGCTTTAACCATAACCCAGACCCGACTTTTTATTACAGTGTCGAACCTTATCCACGTACGGGAGAAACAACAGTATCTCTACAGATATTCGGTGTGGAAAAAAGCATTGGCGAGGCAATTTTAATTCAGACTATCCGCTCACTTCTAGCTGACTCCGGCTTTACTGAACATAGCGTACGCATCAATTCTCTTGGAGACAGCGATTCACAAACTCGTTATACTCGCGAGTTAAATAATTTCCTCCGTCGTCGCCTCAACGAAATGACGCCGGCCGCCCGTGACTTAATGAAAGAAGGTCCAACGGCAGCTCTCTTACACTTAATCCAAAAAGAAGAAGACCTGGCTTACAAGAGTCCTAGCCCACTAGAATATTTAACCGACCAAAGCCGTCGCCACTTCCGTGAAATTGTTGAGTATCTAGAAATAAGCGACACTCCATATGAAATAGACCCTCGTTTAATGGGTAATTATGAGTGCTACAACGACGCCTTATTCACTATAGATATAAATGACGAAAGCGGACTGGCTCTACCTGAGCAACCTTTCCAGATCTTTGGTGGTCGTTATGATGGTTTTTGTACTAAGCACTTAAAAAACAGTGTTCCTGCAGTTGGTGCTGTGGTGGTGCTAAAAAACCAGAAAGCCCCAAGTCGTATTCCGCGTTCTGCTATTCCAAAACCTTCTATTTACGTGGTACAGCTCGGTTTTGGCCCCAAGGTACGTTCACTCCTTCTGATAGAGCAATTACGTCAAGCGGGCATCTTGGTAAATCAAAATCTTGCTAGTGACTCATTATCTACTCAATTACGTGAAGCGGAAGATCGAGGAGCCCGTTTTACCCTAATAATTGGTCAGAAAGAATATGTTGACGGTACGGTCATTCTCCGTGACATGAAGGAACGCAATCAAGAATACGTTCCTATAGATATACTGGCTAGCAAGCTAAAACGCATGGCTAGCAAGTAGTTTTAACCCTAAAGCACCGGTTGCAGAATATGTAATCGTGTGCTATTCTTCTGCGCACTATGGCTATTAACGTACAGGTAGAAAAGAACAACAACGAGAGCAGCGCAAATGTTATGCGTCGTTTTCAGAAGCGTATGCAAAACTCTGGTATTTTGCGTCGCTTGCGTGAAGAGCGTTATTTCTCACGCGACAAGAGCAACAATGTTCGTAAGACTAATCGCCTTAAAAAACTGGCCAAGAAGGAAACCTACGAACGAGCCTTCAAACTAGGTAAGATCGTGGAAAAGACAAAGCGCCGATAAGACTCCATTCACAAAAGCGACGTCCACGGACGTCGCTTTTGTTATACTTTCTCTATGTCACTACATCTGTCACATACCACAAAAACTTATCTACGACTTCCTTACGAAAAGATTAAGGATGATATTTTGGGTAAGCAGTATGAACTATCACTTACTTTTGTGGGCGAGACTAAAGGAAGACAAATAAATATTTCCTCTCGTAAAAAGTCATACGTACCAAACGTACTTTCCTTTCCTTTAACTAAAACAACCGGCGAGATTTATATCACTCCTGCCGTAGCAAAACGAGAAGCAAAAAAATTTGGACACAGCTATAAACAGCACATAATTTTTCTTTTTATTCACGGACTCTTACATCTCAAAGGTTACGATCATGGAGACAAGATGGACAGACTAGAAGAAAAATATTTAAAAAAATATTCTTAATCCACACAGAAAACCACTGTTTATAGTGTTATAATCACCTTTAATGAAAGAAAGACTGATTGTCGGTGTGGACGTGGGTACTTACCAAGTAAAAGTGGTAGTAGCTAAAATTGGTGGCACCGGCGGAAACTCAACCACACCTCAAATAATCGGCACTGGTCATGCAGAGAGCCGGGGCCTTCGTAATGGTTATATCGTAAACGAAACTGATGCCGCTCGAGGTATTAGAAGTGCCATTCTTCAAGCCGAAAAAAATACTGGTCTTTCGATTAAAAAATGCTACCTATCAATTAGTTCGGTTGGGATGGACGAGGTGTTTTCTCACGGTGAAATAATTACCTCACGCGCAGATGGTGACGTTACTGACATTGATGTAAACAAAGCTCTTCAAGATAGTGAGGAGCGTATTCAAGAACACATTCCGAATCGTAAAGTACTTCATAACATTCCTGTAAATTTCACACTTGACGGTGAACAAGTGTTGGGTAGACCACACGGAAGAGTTGGGACCAAGTTGGAGGTGGACGCTCTTTTTATTACCGTACTTGAACAACATATCAGTGACTTAATTAATGCAGTGGAGTCAGTAGGTGTAAGTGTGGAAGACGTGATGGCTGCCCCGTTAGCAGCTGGACTTGTATTACTTTCTAAAGCTCAAAAACGAGTCGGTTCAGTGGTAGCAAATATAGGTGCCGAGACAATGTCCATTGTTGTCTTTGAAAATGGCCTGCCAGTTTCTTTTAAAACCTTCCCAGTAGGCAGCAACGATATCACGAACGACATAGCTCTAGGCCTACAAATTCCTCTAGAAGAAGCGGAGAGAGTTAAACGCGGCGGCAATAGCCAATATT
Organism: Minisyncoccia bacterium; assembly: GCA_050305595.1. Taxonomy (GTDB): domain Bacteria; phylum Patescibacteriota; class Minisyncoccia; order Phycocordibacterales; family UBA918; genus OLB19. Next base: position 1,210 of record JBNLFP010000063.1, on the reverse strand, counting down.
CTAAACGCAAATTAGAAGACATTATTAACTCACGTCTGTCTGATATGTTCGAGCTTATAGATAACCATCTAAAGAGAATTAAGCGTGATGGATTATTACCGGCTGGTGCTGTGATTACCGGCGGTGGAGCTAACGTGCCTGGAATTGAAGCGGTTGCAAGATCAATACTACGCTTACCAGCTAGGGTTGCCGCTCTTGAACCATCACAACACGGTGGAAAACTTCGGGACAGTACCTGGGCAGTGGCTTACGGACTTTGTGTTTGGGGAGCCAACAACGATAGTGAGACTACGGGTATTGGTATAGCAAAACAGGCTAAGCATTCTATACTAAAGTGGTTCAGCCAATTCCTTCCTTAGTTAAGAAATATTCTGAACGATAGACTTTTTCCAAGTCGTCAATCACACACTTCTCAATAATGTCAACGTAGTGACAATATTTTCTGATACCTGTATCATAGAAATTACCAAGATCGTTTGGAGGTGTTGGATACCAGTTAACGCTTTTTATTTATTTATGGAAAAGATTAAGTCAGATGTAGAATCCTTTGCTCGTATTAGAGTAGTTGGTGCCGGTGGCTCAGGCGGCAATGCTGTTAACCACATGGTGGCATCACGTATCAAAGGGGTGGAGTTCATAGCCATCAACAGTGACGCTCAAGATTTACACCACTCATTAGCTAAGAAAAAAATTCACATCGGTAAAAACCTGACTCGGGGTCTGGGTGCAGGTGGTAATCCAGACATGGGTCGTCGTGCAGCCGAGGAAACTCGTGAAGAAATTGCCAATTCGCTTAAAGGCTCTGACATGATCTTCATCACCGGTGGTATGGGTGGTGGTACAGGCACAGGTTCTGCCCCTGTGATTGCTAAAATTGCTCGTGAGAGCGGAGCACTTACCGTTGGTGTAGTAACTAAACCTTTCTTGTTCGAAGGACAAGAACGCATGCGTTTAGCAATGCAAGGTATCGAAGATCTTAAGAAAGAAGTTGACGCGCTGATCACAATTCCAAACGATCGTTTACTTGCAATTGTAGACAAGGATACTTCTGTAAAGAATGCCTTCTCTATTTGTGATGATATTTTAAAGAACGCAGTTGAAGGTCTGTCAGACCTAATCACCATGCCAGGTATCATCAACGTAGACTTTGCCGATATTCGTAGCGTAATGGAAAATGCTGGCTCTGCTCTTATGGGTATCGGCACTGCCT
>JBNLFP010000062.1:0-15506 GCA_050305595.1 Minisyncoccia bacterium | reverse complement strand
ATACTCATCTATCCTTCGGATACCGAGTCCAGTGTATTCTCCTACTCCAGCTTGGGGAGCAGCTATGGCTGGCAGGCCGCCACCAATGATGTAGAAGAAAACATCAGAAGAATAGGCGATCGCTTCTTTTATGGTCATAGTACCGTGAGCTCGCCAGTCTCGGAAAATACTTGGTTGATCAGGATAGTAAGGGTTGGGAATCACTAATTCACCATTGGAGGTTATTTTTTGATAAGAGGTCACCACACCTTCTTTAAGTGCAGCATAGGCTACAAAAGGCTTTACGATAGAGCCCGGTACGTAAGCTCCACCTATAACTTTGTTTAAAAACGGAAAACGATCGTCGTTGTTATAGCTTTCAATAAGATCGCCATCACTACCGTTTGCCATTACTTCAGGGTCGTAAGACGGAAAGCTGGTAAGGGCTATTATCTCACCGGTCTCTATGTCCATAATGGCACCAGCCCCACTACGAAAACCAGCTTTCTCAGTAGAGGTGGCGATGATGTCATACATAGCTTCTGACAAAGCTGCATCCACTGATGTGTAAAAAGCATTACCTGGACGTGGGTCGTTAACTGTAAGGGATGAAATGATGTTACCGGTTACGTCTACCTCCACCAATAAGTGCCCGTTATTGCCATGTAGTATGTCCTCACGGGCTGCTTCTAGGCCAGTGCGACCAATGTAGTCAGTTCGATAGTAAAACCCGTTATTGTCCTTCTGTGGGTAGCTAACGTAACCAAGCAGTTGTCCTAAGCCTGCTCGGTCGGTATAACTCCGCAGTGGAAAGTCATGGTTATCGTCGTAATCAGCAGAGTTCCAGGCGAGCAACTCTCCGTAACGATCATAGATGACTCCACGTTCCGCAATTATGAGACCTTGACTGATGTTGTTATTGTCACTTCGTTCTCGATAATCTGCACCTTGTAGTATTTGTAAACCGATTAGTTTGGAAAAGAAAAGACTAGCAATAACTGTAAAGATAAGTCCTGTTGCCCATAGGGCGCGTTCTTTAATGGGAAGTTCAATCCTTCCCTCCATACGGCCGGCATTGAAGGCTGGAAGGTTTGATGAATCCATAAAGATTTCATCAAACTCCAACGTCACTTTTCTTTTCCGGCGCCAAAATAATCTCATACAAATCGTAAGTAACGCTTAATTAACTCTGTGCTCAGTAATATTATAAAAGCACCGATTGTGTAGACGGGATAGTTATTGATCGCATGGAAATAGCTGTCTATTAAAGCTGCTAATACAATAGTCTCAAGCGAGTACCAGTTCATGGCGTAGAAAAAAACCAAAGGGACCACTATCAGCGGATGTGCAAAAATTGATGCCAGTACAATCAAGCTAAAAAGAAGAAGACGAAATAACATAATTTATTCAGAAATTTCTATATCAGAAGTTGATGTAGCGGTTGAGGTTGCGGTTGAACTAGACGTGTCGATATCGACCAAGACACCTTCTGGAACAGGTACTGAAAGTAGATCTGTCCGTAATCTTTCAACCACCTCCTTAGCCGAAGCAAAATCTTTTGGACGCAACGCTTCCCTACCAACTGTTACAAAATGAAGTGAGTTAAGCGGTATATCCATGGTGACATAACCATATTGTTCTGGACGTGATGGAATAGAGTCTACATAGGCAATTGTGCCGTATATACCCGCACCTAAAGACGGTAGTGCAACTACGTCTCCAGTATTAAGCTCAATGCCTTGTGGTACGTGCACGCGAGCAACGCCACCACCAATACCTGTAATGGTGGTGTAGATATTTGGCCCGTAGATATAAACTGTTGAACTCCAGTTTGGGGTCGAAACCAGTGCAACCATTGCTTGGTCATTATAGACGCGAGCGATTATGCCAATTGCTTGATGCTCGGCTAGGTAAACGGGGGTGTTTACCTCTATGCCGTCGTCACTTCCTTTGTCAATAATCAAAATATCGTAAGGTAAAGTGTTAGGTCGACCTATAACAGAAGCTACTATGGGCTCCTCCTCATTATCCGAGAGCAGGGATCTAAGTTCAGCATTTTCTGCTTTTAAATATTCAATTTCTTCAGCTAGGTTTGTCTTACTAGGTTGGTCGTCATAGCCACTAGGTAAGTAGCTTCTGATTTGTGTTTCGGTTTTTAAAAAAGGTGAAAAAACTTGTGCTGCTATCCAACTTGGCACAACAGGCCATAGCCAAGCGAACAAACTAAGAAACAAGAACAATCCAGTACCGTATAGTAAACGGTGATCATTGCTTGATGTTCGGTGTGAGTTCGTCGTGTTGGTCGATGAGTAGCGTTTCATAAGCTTCAAAGTTTTCTAGGATTGTTCCGGTGCCGCGTATAACAGCCTTGAGTGGGTCAGGAACGACAATGATTGGCACTTGAATAATTTCTTCCAATAATTCAGTGAAGCCAGGTATCAAAGCTCCGCCACCGGATAGATAAATCCCTCTTTGCATAATATCAGAAAGCACTTCAGGTGGTGTTCCTTCTAGTACAGAACGCACTGCTTCTACGATTGAGTCAACAGAAGGATTAATCGCTTCACGGATATCAGTATCAGTGATTACTACCTCACGCGGTAGACCAGTTACTACGTCACGTCCGCGGACAACCATTTCTTTTACTTCACCATCCAAAGCTACTGAGGCCAGCTTCATCTTGGCTTCTTCGGCGGTTTTCTCCCCCACCAAAACCTTAAACTGATCTTTTATATAGGTAACGATAGAATCATTTAAATGATCCCCTGCTACGCGCAGGTTTTTGGATGTCACTACTCCACCATATGAAATCACAGCGATATTAGCGGTACCACCACCAATATCGATGATCATACTTCCTATTGCCTGAATGACTGGTAACTTTGCACCGATAGCGGCTGCCATTGGCTCTTCTACTAGGTATACCTCACGGGCACCGGCATTTTTGGCTGCATCACGAGCGGCGCGCATTTCTACGTTAGTAATATTACAAGGTACGCCGACTAAGACTCGTGGAGCAAGAAAAGAACCTGTCTCACTACGTACTTTACTAATTAGGTATGTAAGCATTTCTTCGGTTACTTCGAAGTCTGAAATAACACCTTCCACTAAAGGACGGATCACTTCGATGTGACCTGGGGTGCGGCCATACATTGTTTCGGCCGCCTTACCTACAGCAACTACCTGACTGGTTTTTTTGTTAAGCGCTACGATTGTAGGTTCGCTTAAAACAATTCCTTTGCCTTTTACGTACACTAGAGTATTAGCAGTGCCAAGATCTATACCAATGTCGGTTGAAAAACTTGAAAGAATACGGTTAAAAAACTTGGCCATTCCCATAGTTTGAACATTTTACTTTATATCGTAAAAAATGCCCAGGAATTAACACTGGACATAAGATTACCTGGGTTGTTTGACTTTCTATGTGTTTTCGTCGTTGTCAAAGTCGGCATACAACTCTTCTTCAGACAAAAAGCGTGTGTCACCGGTAGCGCGAGTAACCACCTCAAACTGACCTTCCTCTTTGGTCTTCTTAGAAATCACCACACGGTAAGGCATGCCCAACAAATCACTATCAGCAAACTTCTCGCCTGCTCTTGCGTCACGGTCGTCGAAGAGCACTTCCACTCCGCGTTCTTTTAGGTTTAAATAGATACTATCAGCGTAATCGCGCAACTCTGTATCATCGGTATTAAGTGCTACTAGGTGCACCTTGAATGGTGCAATACTTTCTGGCCAAACTATTCCTTTGTCGTCAGACAGAAGATCCACTACTGTGCCCATGGCTCGTGCAGGACCGATACCGTAGGAACCCATAATTACAGGCTTAGCTTCACCTGATTCGTCTTTATAAGTTAAACCAAGAGAGTCAGAGAATTTCGTACCTAATGAGAAAATGTTACCCACCTCAATACTCTTACGCTTTTCTAATTCGTCTTTTGTTATGCCGAGTTCAGATAAATCAGCCTCCTCTAGAACCTCTTCGTTAACTGCGATTCCCTTTTCTTCATTGACGTAAATAATGTCTTCACCGGCTTCGGCAATGGTTTGGAATTCATGACTAAATTTTGAGAAAGCGCCGCCGGACGCAAAGGTTTTGTATGTATATTTACCGATACCAATACGTTCAAAGATTCTGTGGTATGCCTCAGCACAAGCTTCGTAGAAGTCGTTATGTTTCTCTTCATTAGTAGAGAATGAATACAAGTCCTTCATCCAGAATTCCCTGGTTCGCATAATGCCACTCTTGGCTCTCATTTCGTTACGGAATTTGGTTTGAATTTGGTAAACAAACAGTGGTAAGTCTTTGTATGAAGAAACATACTGTCGCATGATATCTGTTAAGACCTCTTCATGTGTCCAGGCAAAACCAACTTCTCCGCCGGCCTTGAGTTCAGATTTAAACCAAACGTCCACCTTTTCATCGTCCCATCTATCTGACTGTTGCCACAATTTTGGTTCCTGTAAGGACGGCATATGTACTTCTTGTCCACCAATACCATCCATTTCTTCTCGGATAATAGTGTTTATTTTTTCAATCACCTTCAAACCAAGCGGCAAGAACGAATAAGCGCCAGCCATGTTTTTATATATGTAGCCACCACGTATTAGTAGTTGTGCATTTTTGGCCACTTCGTCTGCAGGCGCTTCTTTACGAGTTTTGGTAAAAAGTTTTGATTGGCGCATGGAATTTATCAGTATTTAATAGTCCCTAGATATTAGCGGTAAATATCCTTATATTCAAGTAGTTGTTCAGGCCACAGAAATTCAAAACATCCCAGTAGTCATTTAACTACTGGGACGTTGCTTGCCTAGCACCGAGTTTTTTGTATTGCTGTACTGTAGCATGGGTCTATAATCTGGAATCGTTACGTCTTCTCGCACTTGTGCTGCGCGATTGTCTAGAATCCAGATGCGTTCCTGTAAGTGGACCGCCAGTACCGCGTGGTGGGTCGTGTTTAATTTAGAAGTTATTTCTAGTACCACCAGGGACATTTTTTCCAATGGTATACCTGCTCTGTAAAGTAAGGCCATCTTCAAGATGGCAAAATCTTCACAGTCGCCGAATCCACCATTAAGAGTCTCGATTGGACCAGACCATGTGTCATCAGACTCTTTTACGTACGTGATGTGGTCATTGACCCACTTGTTAACAATATCTAACCGCTTTTTATCAGTCTGTTTTTTTACGAAGGTGACAGTATGAGCAACGTCTGTAGGACACTGCTGATCTGCTTCACAAAAAATAAGAATGTTTTTTAAAGCTCTATCCCAATCATTCTGGAACGCGATATTGGAAAACGGAAAAGCTTTGTAACCGAATACATTAAGAACCGTTGGTGCACTTTGAACTTCTGAAGTACCTATACCAATCCATAAGGAAAGGCAGATGGTGATAATCTTTTTCATCGTTAGCCTTCCTCGTATAGTTTGATGCTGTTAAACTTTTACCACACAAAATTGTGTTAATCAATATAAATTAAAGAGGGTGTGGATAATTAGACGAGCAAAAAAACTGATTTGGAGTGATACTTGAAATAGGTCGATTTTATCAGTGTAATTGCAACAGAATTATGAAAGCATTACACATGGTCACTTACCTACTCTTGATAGTAGGTGGTCTTAACTGGCTTCTGGTGGGTGCCTTTGGGTGGGACATCGGTTCTTTCCTGGGAGGAATGGACTCTGCAGCGTCTCGCGCTATTTACGTACTAGTTGGTCTATCAGCGATTTGGTCGCTCATTAACCACAAGAAAGACTGCATGCATTGCAGCGCTGGTTCCAGTTCCGGCATGATGTAGTTTATTTGTTACATCTAAAAAATACAGCCCGATTTCTTAGGGTTGTATTTTTTTGTTTAAAGTAGTCTAGCTATATCTCCGTATGTTACGAGTAACATCAAAAGAATCAAGAAAGCAAAACCAGTTAAGTTTACATATGCTGTCCATTTCGGATCAAGCGGTCGGCGAATTACGGTTTCTACAAGAACGAACAGAAGTCTGCCGCCATCTAAAGCAGGTATGGGCAGTAGGTTTATGATGGCTAGGTTAAGTGAGATGAACGCAGTAAAAGCCAAAAGTGGTATGAGACCAAATTCTGCTGCGTCTCCTACCATACCTGCTATGCCTACTGGCCCAGTCACGTCATTGAGATTCGCAGACCATGTCGCGATAGAAGCAAAGAGCGTAGCGATCCCAATTGTAATACTGTAAAGACCAACAGCTGTTCTTTCGGTCGCAATCCAGAGTGCTTCGATAGGATTGGCTTTAATTGTAGCTATTTGAGCCGTTGCTAATCCAATAATTTTCCGTTCCGGGTTAGACAGCAAGACGTTACTTTCTGCCCTTAGTGTTACTGTGTGGGACTCTTTGTTGTCTAGATAAGTCAGTTCCAATGGTTCATCCACGTGGTTGCCAATAAAGTCAGTAAAGGCTGATGGTGTCAGTTCAGTGAGGTTGTCTTGACCTGCCTGCAAATCAACAACTTCCGCCCCAAGCGGAATATGAACTGCCTCTGCCGGAGAATCAGGTAAGGTTTGGGTGACCACTAATTTTGCGTTATTGACTGAGCCTTCTTCAACTATGGTCGGAGTACCAACTACTGCAATAGCAAAAAATATTAGCCACGCCACTAAAATGTTCATTGTTACACCAGCAACTAGTACCAATGCTTGATGGAGACGTGGGCGCGCGCTGAAAGCGCGCGCCTGGTCAACAGCCGATACTTCCCCTGTTTTATCTTCTCCATTTTCACCGAAAATGCGCACATAACCGCCAATTGGTAATAGGTTAAGTGCGTATCGGGTTTCACCCTTACGGAAAGACCATAAACGTGGAGGAAAACCAATTGCAAACTCGTCTACACGCATCTTGGTCCACTTTGCTACAACAAAGTGACCTAGTTCATGTACCAGAACGAGAAAAAACAAAACGACTAAAAATAGAACTACAGTCATAAATTACTGTTTGATTTCTTTTTCTTTATCTTGATACATCGTCTCTAACTTGTTGTTGATTTCTTCAACTTGTTTTTGTACAGCATCTTTCTCTCGAAAAGCGTCATCTTCGCCTATCTCTTTGCTTTTACTGCGAGCATCAATATTTTTCATTACCTCATCACGTGCGCCACGCACTCGGACCCGTGCTTCTTCCAGTTTGGTTCCAGCCAGCTTAATTAGTTGATCACGACGTTCGCCTGTCAGTTCTGGGAATGTGACGCGTACTCCATTTGAGTCAGATGAAATGCCCAAACCTAAGTCAGCTTCTTTAATCGCTTCTTCGATTGCAGAAATACTATCTTTGTCCCATGCTGAAATACGTAAGGTACGAATATCCTCGATGCTCACAGAACCAACTTGGTTAAGGGGTACTCTGGCACCGTAGCTTTCTACTTTTATGCTATCCAAGATACTAGGTGCAGCTTGCCCGGTTCTAATACCAGTAAATTCTCCGCGCAACCACTCTACTACTCCATCTAATTTAGTTTTAAATTCATCCATATTTTTGCGTTATTTTGACAATTATAGTGATAAGGCCAGCTCTTCAAGGAGTGCCTTACGTGATGCTCCCCGATTATACACATATTTATTTACTAGCAATAGCGATCGTTTGGCTTCTGGAGTGAGATTTTTCTTTCTCCCTAAATCCGTAGCTAATCTTTCGAGAGAGGAAGGATCTTTTTTTGCCTGCTTGGTTATATACTCCATTCTTTCACCTAGCGACATAGTCAGAAACTCATCAGCTTCTGTAGAAGTTTTTTCTGTAGCTCTAATTTGATCTACAAAACGAGAGCGCAATGTCGGCAATAAGAGTGACTCGTGTGGAATAATCAAGAAAAACACAGTATTGGCTGGCGGCTCTTCGAACAACTTAAGTAGCGCATTTTGTGCCTCTAAAGTTATGTTGTTCGTTACTATGACAAAGTTATGAGTTTTACCATTAAGTGCACGACGCGAACTTTGTTCTGTTAAAAGTCTTGCGTCGCCAATTCCTAATTTCTCTATCAATATATGTCTAACATCAGGACCTTCAGTTTTTAGTTCGTCCGGTATTGGCGCAGTTTCCAGTGAGGTCGCTAATATCAAGTGGTTATGGCTCTCCATAAACACATTTTACACGATATACGCCTTATTTCCCTAATGGGCTTGTACGCTGCTTGTCGATGATTAATTTGATCACTCGTCTTAGGTAGTGTTCAAAACTTTCTCCCATGTCATGTACGATTCCATGTTCAAAGCGCCAACCGTTCATGTAGGCAGTAAGACCGTCTTTTACTTCAGGTGTAGCGCCTTCAAAACGTCCTGCAATTACTGACGCCATAGGTAGTTTAGCTAGGCGCTTGTACAGTGGATGATCAATTCCATTTGGACCAGTACCAAGGAAGCCGCTAGACTTGAATAAACTCCATTCGGTAAGAAGTTGTTTCAAACCCTCGGTAATGGTTGGATCTTCCAGTTTTTCAATCGGTTGTTGTTCTTTTTCAGCTTGTTTAGCAGCATTTTTTTCTAATTCTGAAATCTTCTGCGGCAAACTAGTCGTTGCAGAGAGTGGTTTTAATACGGTTGTTTTAGGAGCGGCAGCTGGTTGAGGAGTTTGAGCTGGTTGAACCGTTGGTTTTTCTTTTGGTTCATTCGGTGCAACGTTGACTTGGCGTATCTCGGTTCCGTATGAAGGTATGGCAACAGGTCCGGCTGGCTTCGTCGGTTCAGGTATCTTAGGAGTTGGTTTTGGCTTTTGCCACAAGTGACCAGCTTTAGCAGCTACGCTAGAAGGCTTTTCTTCTTTGGTCTCTATTACCTGCTCGTCTATTGGTTTGTGGTACAGACCAGTACTTACTTCAGACTTTGATACTTGGGGTGTAACTGGTGTTGGCTCAGGCCTTGGTTCTGGTTTAGGGGCTGGAGGTTTCTCTTTTCCAATATTTGGGTTGTTGCGAATCACTTCTTTCGCCGCTTGGTAAGCTTTTTCTAAACGTGCGAGAGCTTCGTCAGCAGCTGGTCCGCCGATCGAGGATAATTTGATTGCTTCCAAAAGTGAAGACATGTATTCCCTGCCCACGGCCTCATCAGCGTCGACTAAGTTGACAGGGTTACCTGCTGCTGAATTGATATCATGCTTTATCTGAGTAATGCGTGTCTTATGATCTTGGTTTATTGGAGCTGATGGTGTTGGGGTGGGAGGAATTGTCTGAATAGGCACTGACTCTGAAATCGGTTGGGTTTCTGCCGTAGAGTTATTCTCTTTAGCTCCAAAGACTGGCTTATTGCGACCTTGGAGATTTGGTTTGGTTAGCTGGGTGTTGGTAGGAGGTTTTGCAGTGTTATTTTGTGAGACACTGGTTGTAATCAGATTTGGTAGTGCGTTAGACAGTCGACTCAAATGTGTGCCGATTACATCTTTTAGGTCAGTCTTTTTAGCATCATCAGCACTGATGTAATCTAAAAACAGGTTACGCAATAAAGCCTTGTCGTCTGGTGACAAGGTAGAGTTGCGAATTGTTACTAAGGCATTAAGTACAGACTGTTCACTGCCAAAGACATCCTGTGTAGAAGGAGCTAAATCGTTCATAGTATATGGACTATTGTATCACTAGAGGTGGTGGTCACCTCCGCGATCAAATGTGTATAAGACTACCTCTTAGCAATAATTGTCTTCTTGTAGGTATCAAGATGTTGGAGTGCGATACCAGTACCTTTTGCTACACAGAATAACGCTTGATCTGCCATCTGAGCCTTAACTCCAGTGCGGCGACGAATGAGTTCAGGGAAGTTCCGAAGTTGTGATGTTCCGCCAGTCATGATTATTCCTTTATCCATAATGTCCGACGCTAATTCTGGAGGTGTGTGAGGAAACACATCTTTGATCGCTTTGACCATTTCCCGCAATTCTTTGTTCACAGCTTTAACGATTTCGTTAGTACGCAATTCTGTTACTCTTGGTAGTTCCGTCACTAGGTCAATTCCTTTTACGTCCATGACTAATTCTTCTTCGAGTGGTAGAGCAGAACCAATTGTGAGCTTGACTTCCTCAGCTGTTTTTTCACCTATGGAAAGATTTCTAGTTTTTTTGACGTAATCAATTATTGCGGCATCGATGCGATTACCAGCACATTTAACCGAGTTGGCAGCAACGATACCACCGAGGGAAATAACTGCCACATCTGTCGTACCACCACCGCAATCAACGATCATATGACCTTCTGGTTCATAAATAGGTACCCCGGCACCAATGGCGGCCAAGATTGGCTCTTTCACCACGTAGGCATTTTTTGCACCAGCTTTAAGAGCCGCCTCCACTACCGCACGTTTTTCGGTAGAGCTAATACCGGCTGGTACAGAAATGAGAACTTCTGGTTTGAAAATATTCCAAGCGTTTAAAGCTTGGCGGATGAAATGACGAAGCATTATTTCTGTCACACGGTAGTCAGCAATTACTCCGTCACGCAGAGGTTGATAAGCATGAATGCTGTCAGGTGTGCGACCGATCATTTCCTTGGCGTGGGATCCAACCGCCATCACTTGATTGTCGTCTGACACCGCCACTACTGATGGTTCGTTCAGGACTATTCCTGTACCTGGCACAAAAACTAGGATATTAGTGGTACCTAAGTCTATACCTATCTTTGGAGTAAAACGGGATAACATATTGGCCATAAGTATAACCTTTGTGACTGATTTTCACCAAGATGGTCATTCCAATATAGCGCTTATGCTATACTGACCCCGTTATGAATCAAAAGAACCTGGGTAAAGCGGTGGCAGATTTACGTGAAGCATCTGGTATTACACAAAGTGAATTAGCGAAGAAATTAAAAACCACTCAAAGTGCAGTAGCAAGACTGGAGAGTGGTAAACAAAACATAAGTACTGAAACTCTAAAAAAACTCTCCAAAGCCTTAGGGCGCAATCTACTTACTCTTTCTCCAGGTAGTATGAGTTTAGAAATTGAGGGTGGTAAGAAATTATCCGGTACGATTGAAACTAATACTTCCAAGAATGGGGCGGTAGGTTTACTCTGTGCTTCCCTACTCAATCGCGGCAAGACTACTCTAAGACGTATGCCTCGCATTGAGGAGGTGCATCGCATTATCGAAGTCCTAGAATCAATTGGCGTATCGATCAATTGGCAAGGTAATGACTTGGTTATTGTTCCACCTCAAAAGGTGCAACTTAATAAAATTGATATTGAAGCAGCCAGAAAGACGCGTAGCATCGTGATGTTTATTGGTCCCTTGTTGCACAAATTTAAAAAATTCTCCTTACCCCAATCTGGTGGTTGTAAGCTTGGTAGTCGTACGGTTCGACCGCATTTTTTTGCACTTGAACATTTTGGTGTCGATATAGATGTTACTAACGATGCCTTTGTGATTAGATCGAATAAAGTCACTAAGAAGAACCGCGAAATTATTTTGTACGAAGCAGGTGATACTGTGACTGAAAATGCCTTATTTGCTGCCGCCCTTACCCCTAGCCGTACAGTCATTAAGTATGCCTCTGCCAACTATATGGTGCAGGAGATGTGTAATTTTTTAATTAAATGTGGCGTTAAAATTTCTGGTGTAGGAACAACAACTCTTGTCGTGGAAGGTGTGGCAGAGATTAATGCTGACATTGAGTATACGGTCTCAGAAGATCCTACTGACACAATGTTCTTTTTAGCGGCAGCAATAGTAACTAATTCTGTAGTTACTATTACTCGTTGTCCAATTGATTTTTTGGAGTTGGAATTGTTAGTACTAAAGAAGATGGGCTTTAAATATTCTAAGAGTAAAGAATATTTATCTCATAACAACGCTACCAGATTAGTTGATATAACCACCAAACCATCAAAGCTAGTCGCTCCGCCGGAGAAAGTTCACTCTCTGCCCTACCCAGGTCTCAACGCTGACAACCTGCCCTTCTTTGCAGTGATCGCTACCCAAGCGGAAGGACAGACCTTAATCCATGACTGGATGTATGAAAAGCGTGCACTTTACTTTACTGAGCTAGATAAGTTAGGAGCAGATACAGTATTGGCTGATCCACACCGCATATTTATTACCGGTCGTACCAAGTTGCGCTCAGCCGAGTTGGTGTGCCCACCTGCCTTACGTCCCGCCACTATTTTGTTGATTGCCATGTTGGGAGCTGAAGGTCATTCCGTCTTGCGTAATATCTACAGTATCAATAGGGGCTATGAAAAACTAGTAGAGCGTCTCGCTTCACTTGGTGCGCAAATACAATATTTAGAGGAATTTTAAAGATCTTTAGCATTATGCTATGGCTCTTGTTAAAATGACGTTATGTACGTCGTTGAAGTTATCCCGTTAGTCCGCGATAGTCGCGTTGAGACGTTGACCTATTACTCGTCGATTGAGTATAAACAAGGTGCTTTGGTGAATATTCCTGTACGAAAGAAAGAGGTGGCAGCTTTGGTGGTCAATAGTCAGCCAGTGTCTGCGGCGCGCACCGCAGTGCGCGCCGCCACCTTCTCTTTACGCAAGTTGCCAGAACAAACGACTGACAACAATCTGCCTCCTCTATTAATAAAGGTGGCTAAGAAAATCACTACACAACTCCCTACCACCCTAGGGGCGGCTTTGTTTGCATTACTACCCGAAGAAGTGCGAAGCGGAAAGGAGTTATTAGACGCCAAGGCGTGTAGTAATGAAACAGCCGGAATTAATGAGGTATCAGTTTTAACTGGTCCATTAGAGGAGCGTTTACGTACATACAGAAGTCAGATTCGTGGCGCTTTTGCTCATCGTGGTTCAGTGTTGTTGGTTGTTCCGACTGCAGCACATGTGACTCGTATGGAAGAAGAATTATCAACCGGCATCAATGAGCGAGTAGTTACCTTTTCACCGGAATATTCGCCAAAAAAGCTACATAAATCTTACGAAGGACTTTACGATTTATCCGTCTCTAAATTAATTATCACTACCCCAGCTCACGCTTTTGTTGATCGACATGACATAACGCACATTATTGTTGAAGGCTCTCGCAGTCCTTATTATAAAGCGCGTAAGCGACCTTATTTAGACACCAGGGATACCCTTATCTGGTCGGCTAAAGAGGCAGGACGAAAGGTGATATTGGGTGATTTAGTTCCTCGCACAGAAGATGAATATAAAAGACGAGAAGAAATCTACTCAACAGAAGGCGAACATCCAAAACGAATAGCTTTTGATAGTTCAGTCAAAGTATTAACACAAACAGATAAACCAACCAGCGATGCTCCTTTTCAATTGTTTAGCAAAAACTTGTTGGAAGATATTCAGGACACAATTGCCGAGCGGCGTAATGTTTTCTTGTACGCAGCACGACGCGGATTGTCTCCTGTAGTAGTCTGTCGCGATTGTGGTTACATATTTCGGTGTCCTGATTCTGGAGCACCCTACTCTCTGTTCCGGACAGTAAAAAATGGAGAGGAACAGCGTTGGTTTTTGTCTGGCACCTCAGGCCGTCGTATTAAGGCGGCTGATGTGTGTGCTGCTTGTGGCGGGTGGCGTATAGCTGAGCGTGGTATTGGCATTCAGCAAGTATACGACGAATTAAAAAAACACTTTGATAGTGATCAGATATTTGTGTTTGATCATACAACCGCTACTACACAACGTAAGATAAGGCAGATTATTGGTGGTTTTTACGGTAGTAAGGGTGCAATTTTGCTCGGAACAGCTATGACGTTACCTTATCTCGAAGAGCCAATTTCTTTGTCAGCTGTGATGTCTTTAGATGCTGCCAGAGCGATTCCTACTTGGCGTTCTGATGAAGAAATATTTTCCTTATTACTTGGTTTACGTGAAGTGACCACTGACACCCTTTATATACAAACTCGCACTGAACCAGATGCGGTAATAGAAGCTGTTAAGCGTGGACAGTTGGATGCTTTTTATGACGAAGAATTAACTTTGCGTGAGAGTCTCAATTATCCTCCTTTTGCATATTTTGTACATTTAACGATACAAGGGGCGGTAAAGGATCTGCAGGTTTTAGAAGCAGAAATGGCAAAGCATTTGGAAGCTTTTAAAGTTGCCTTTTATAGCGCCCCAGACTCTGTGCCAGGTAGGACCACTCGCTATGGTTTGATCAGAGTAAGGTCTGGGGAGTGGCCTAAGCCAGAGTTGTTAGCAGCCTTGCGTGCCTTACCTCCATCAGTGCGAATAGAGATTAATCCAGCCCGTATTGTATAAGCTTAGTTGCGAAAATATAGTAAAAAAGCTAAGTTAATTCTATATTTATGGCCAAATTAGTCCCTCAATCACACGCCGCTCTGCATTCTATTGCCGAGGAGGTGACGCAGGAAGAAATCCAGAATGGTTCGCTGAAAAAGTGGATCAAGGATATGCGTAAGGCTTTACGTGATTATAACGCCGAAGGTTTTGTTGGTGTAGCTATTGCTGCGCCACAAATAGGTTTGGCTAAGCGACTCTTCTTGGTGGAGGACCAAAACAAAGATCGTGACGCAGATGCTATCCCTACTCTAGTCGCAGTGAACCCTAAAATAGTTAAATCATCTAAAAAAAGTGAGGTGGTTGGTGAAGGTTGTCTATCTGTACCAGAACATTACGGCGCAGTAAATCGACACACTAACGTAACACTACGAGCACAAGATGAAAATGGTGAAGAGTATGAACGCGGAGCTGGTGGTTTATTGGCACAGATTTTCCAACATGAGTGTGATCACTTGGATGGCATTTTGTTTGTTGATCGGGCTGAGAAAGTTTGGGTCAAGGACGAGATGGAAGACGCTAATTTAACTGAGGCTGATTAGGCTATGAAATATATTTTCTTCGGTACACCAGATGTGGCACGAGACACCCTGGAGGGTTTAATTGAGGCAGGTTTGAAGCCAGAATTAGTGGTGAGTAATCCTGATGCGCCTCGTGGCCGCAAACAAATAGTTACTCCAAGTGAGACAAAAACATTGGCTGAGGAAAATAATCTATCAGTATTTACTCCCGACAAATTAGATAATGAGACAATAGAAAAGATCACAAGTTATGGAGCTGACTTAGCTGTGGTGGTAGCGTACGGCAAGATTTTGCCACAAGAGTTACTAGATATCTTTCCTAAAGGAGTTTTAAATGTGCACTATTCCTTATTGCCACAGTACCGTGGTGCGACGCCGGTAGAGTCTGCTCTTTTAAATGATGATGAAGTGACTGGTGTGACTGTACAGAAAATGGTCTATAAGCTTGATGCGGGAGATATTGTTGATCAGCAGTTTCTAGAAATTAATGATGAGGATACTACTGCAACTTTAAGGAAGAAGTTGGTAGATATTGGTACTGGAATGTTGGTAGATATTCTGCCTGAATATGTTGAAGGAAATATCGATCTACAGCCCCAAGATGAGGCTGGAGTATCTCATACTCACAAACTAACCAAAGCCGATGGTGAACTGGATCTTTCTGCTCCAGCTCGAGAAAATTGGAATAAGTATCGTGCATATGTAGTATGGCCCGGTACCTTCTTCTTTAAAGATGGAAAACGTATTAAGATCACCTCTGCTCATTGGGATAAGGATAGAGGTTTTGTGATCGAC
>JBNLFP010000061.1:0-13399 GCA_050305595.1 Minisyncoccia bacterium | reverse complement strand
TTATATGTTTTAATGCGCGCCTATGAGTATCGACTACAAAAAAGATTTTAAAGTTACTAAGGAGGCGAATTCCACAGTCAAAATTGAAGGTGAAATCGCGTTTGAAGAAGTGGCTAAGCAGCGTGAGTCTGCTATTAAAGCGTTAGGTAAAAACGTAAAGGTGGATGGTTTCCGTGCTGGTCATATCCCGGAAAAGATTTTGGTGGAAAAGATTGGAGAAATGGCTATTTTGACTGAGATGGCTGAGCGCGCATTGGCGGCAACTTATCCAGAAATATTGGCTGCACATAAAATTGATGCAATTGGTCACCCACAAATTAACATCACTAAAATTGCGGCAGATAATCCGCTAGGATTCACTGCGACTGTAGCTGTTTTGCCGGAGATCACTTTACCTGACTACAAGAAGTTGGCTAAAGAAGTAAATAAAGAAAAGACTTCTGCTGAAGTAACAGACGCTGATGTAGATAAGCAGATTGAAGATATTTTACGGCAAAAAGCTGCGTATGATCGTCTTCAAAAGAAGGCTGCCAAGAACGCTGAGGGTACTGAAGGTGAGGTTGATTTACCAACTCCAGAGACTGCTGAGGAAGACAAGCCGATTGAAGATATCAACGAACTACCAATTCCGGAACTAACAGATGAGGTGGTTAAAGGTCTTGGTCAGCCTGGTCAGTTCAAGGATGTAGCTGATTTCAAAGCCAAGATCCGTGAACATCTCGAGATTGAGAAGAAGCGAGAGAGCGAAGCTGCTCACCGTGCCAAGTTAACCGACAAAATTATTGAAGAGAGCAAGCTTGAGTTGCCGGAAGTTTTAATTAACTCTGAATTAGCACAAATGTTTGCTCAGATGGAGGAGGATATTAAGCGTGCTGGTCTTAAGATGGAGGATTATTTAGCACACATGAAGAAAACCCAAGAAGACTTGCGTAAAGAATGGACTCCGACAGCAGAAAAACGAGCCAAATTACAATTGGTTCTAAATGAGATTGCTAAGGTAGAAAAGATTGAACCAGAAAAAGACAAAATGGATCAAGAGGTGAAGCATTTGATGGAACACTACAAAGATGCTGATGAAAACCGCGTTCGTGTATACGTTGCTAGCGTAATGATGAACGAAGCAGTAATGAAAATGTTAGAGAGTCAATAAAGTTGATTTAATCTAATTCAGGAAAATAGAAAGCCGCCGCGATTACGCGGCGGCTTTTGGTTCACCAGATAATTGTATCTAGTTCATTAGGAAAGCCGGTGATAACAACTTCAATGACGGCTGGGTATCTGTAGCGCGCTGCTACCGTTAGTCCAACACAACCGTGTCTAACCAGCCATGCGTTCAGTTTTGCTTCGACATGTTCAGGCTCTTTGTGTTCGCTTAGATAGTGCCTAGCACTATCTACCACAGCCGTCCGAATATCAATCGGATCAACTATTTTAATTGCCGCTTGTCCCATTTTCTAACCCTCTATTTGAAAGAACAATTCTTCCGAAACGAAAATCCGCCTCGGAAGGCGGATTTCAATTGCGTAAACACATTAAAAGCTACCTTCCAGTGCAGATACTGTGAGAGGAGGAACAGAAACTGCTCCAAGTAGCAAATGTGTTTGTAATCAACATTAATTAGATTATAAACCCAGGTTTAGGGCGGCGCAAGTTTGAGATAGTTTTCTTTTTTATGGACAATTTGCTACGATGCAATGGTAGTTAATTTTGAATTATGGAAATGAAAACAGATGATATTAAGAGCCAGCTGGTACCAATGGTTGTAGAGAAGACAGTTGGTGGAGAACGGGCGTTCGATATTTATTCACGTTTGTTGAAGGAGCGAATTGTATTCGTGACTGGTCCTATTGAAGATCATATGGCGAATCTGGTGGTAGCACAGCTACTATTCTTGGAAGCAGAGGATCCAAAGAAGGATATTTATCTATATATTAATTCACCGGGAGGTAGTGTGTCCTCTACCTTGGCGATGATTGATACTATGCATCACATCAAGCCCGATGTTGCGACTGTGTGTGTCGGTATGGCAGCTTCTGGTGGCGCATTACTTCTTTCACAGGGAGCCAAAGGTAAGCGTTACATTTTACCGAATGCTGAAGTAATGATTCACCAACCTCTAGGAGGTGCGCAGGGTCAGGCAACTGACATTGAGATTACAGCAAAGCACATTTTGAAGACTCGTGATCGTCTAAACAAAATGCTTGCTAAAGCAACTGGTCAGAAGCTAGCTCAGATTGAGAAGGATGTAGAGCGCGACTTCTTTATGGACGCGGCAGAGGCCAAGAAGT
This sequence comes from Minisyncoccia bacterium, assembly GCA_050305595.1. GTDB lineage: Bacteria > Patescibacteriota > Minisyncoccia > Phycocordibacterales > UBA918 > OLB19. The sequence goes on along the minus strand of JBNLFP010000061.1, from coordinate 11,111 downwards.
ATGGAATTGTGGATGAAATTTACACCTAAAATAGAGATTTAAGAAAGACGGAAAGCGAAGCTTTCCGTCTTTCTTTTTACTAACTTCATGCTATTGTTAGAAATAGCAGACATACAGAAACGGAAGCAAATTTGTCAGTTAATACCTTAAATTTTACTTTATGTCAGTACCGGTAATGATCGGTGCGACGCTCGTCATTGGTCTGGTGGCCGGGGCTCTCGGCCGCTATTGGTATACCCTTTACAAGAAATCTTCACTGGAATTGGATCTGAAGCGGAGTAGCTTGGAAGCAGAGGAAAGGGCGTTACGAATTATTGAAAAGGCGGAAGCGAAAGCCGAAGAGCTAGAGAAAGAGACCAAAGCGGAGTGTCGTGCTTGGGAAGAGAAGATACAAACCAAAGAAGATCGCATTAATAACAGAGAAGAGTTGTTAGATCAACGTCAAATTGACCTTGATTCACAATTAGAAAACGTGCGAGTGAAGATTGACGAGGTTAAGTCAATCAAATCTCGTCTCGATGCTCATAAACAAGATCTGGATAGTAAGCTGGAAGAGATCGCAGGTTTATCTAAAGAAGAAGCTTATGAGCGCTTGATGGACAGACTTGAGGCTGAACGCTCAGACGATCTGCTAAGCCGTTTGCGTAAGCTTGAGATGGGAGGCGAAGAGCAATATGAAGAAAAAGCACGCAACTTACTGTTGGCGGCTATTCATCGTGTAGGTAATACTATGCCAGGTAACATGATGACTTCTAGTGTTGAGATTCCAAGTGATGATGTGAAAGGTAAGGTAATTGGAAAAGAAGGACGTAACGTACGTCGCTTCGAGCAGCTGACAGGAGTTGATGTTTTGATTGACGATACTCCTGGCTACATTGTATTGTCTTCCTTTGATCCAATTCGTCGTGAGGTAGCGCGAGTGGCACTAGAAACTCTCATTAAGGATGGACGTATTCAGCCAGCTCGTATTGAAGAGGTGGTTGATGAAGCTCGTAAAGAAGTGGCAAAAACTGTTCGTCAAATGGGAGAGAAAGCAGCTTATGAAGCTAATGTACCTAACCTACATCCTGAGCTCATCACTATTTTGGGACGACTACATTTCCGTACTAGTTACGGACAAAATGTTTTGTGGCACTCAGTAGAGATGGCTCATATCGCTGGCATTATCGCTAAAGAAATTGGTGCTAATGAAGCGGTGGCTCGAGCTGGGGCTTTACTTCACGACATTGGAAAGACTGTCAGTCATGAAGTACAGGGTACACATGTAGAAATTGGTATTCGTATATTAGAAAAGTATGACGTAGATCAAGCAGTTATCTTAGCGATGAGAGCTCATCATGAGGAATATCCATACGAAACGCCAGAATCAATCATTGTGCAGGTAGCCGACGCTATTTCTGGTGGACGCCCAGGTGCTCGTCGAGATTCAATCGAGAATTACATCAAGCGTTTAACTGATCTAGAGTCTATCGCTACTAAATTAGCTGGCGTCGAAAAAGCCTATGCCATTGCCGCCGGTCGTGAAATCAGAGTGTTGGTTAATCCAGAAAAGATGAATGATTTGCAGATTCATGAGTTGGCTCGTGTTATTGCCACTAATATCGAAAGCCAGCTACGTTACCCAGGAGAAATTAAAGTGCATGTTATACGAGAGACGAGAGTGATTTCTTACGCCCGCTAAACTAAGAAAAAAGCCGCTGGGCAAAGCTCAGCGGTTTTTTTATTTACAATAATATTTCTTAATGTTACTCTATGGCGCGCAAAAGAAGGAGAATACAGCATGTTTTATCCGTGGTTCTTGGCCTGCACAGCGTCAGCCCTGACAAATCCGCTCAGAATGTGGACGTCTGGGTATCTGGCAGTGACGAGCAAACCCGATAAACGACGAAATTCTGACCAGGATCATTGGTCGCGCTTTTAGGGAGGGGAAATATACGCAGCGGTCTGTTTAGACCGCTGCTTTTTATAACCACCATTTCTGTCACCTGACCGGTGTTAAAATATTTACATGTTACGCAAGCGTTCAGTGCGAGGCTTTTCTTTGATTGAGGTAATAATAGTTTCTGCTATTTTGTTACTTTTTTTCGCCGGACTGTTTACCGGTGTGAAATTGATGCTGAGTTTGATTGGTGAAAGTAAAGCAGAAAATGGTGCACGTACTTTGGCCTTGGCTCGTTTGGAATCAATTCGTTCCCTTGATTATGACTCAATTGGTACTGTTGGTGGTGTGCCTGCAGGTGCGGTACCGCAAACAAGTACAACAACTCTGAATGGGGTTGAATATACAGAAGATGTTTTGATTCTTTATGTGGATCGTGCTGAAGATGGATTAGAGGGTGCGGATGAAAACGGTGTATTAGAAGATAGTAAGAGAGTCAGGGTTGAATACTCGTGGACAATAAAAGGTAATACAAAGTCTCTAGCCCTTGTTTCTGATATTGCTCCTGTAGGGCAGGAGACCTCCAACGGAGGTGGTACGCTAATAGCTTACGTTTATGACTCCAATATCTCTCCAGTTGAAGGAGCTGCTGTTAATGTCTATAACGCAGGCGTGTCTTCGTCAACTATTAACTTGTCGGTTAACACTAACAGTGAAGGGAAGGTGATCATTCCGGGTATGCCTGCTGGTGGAGGTTATGAGTTGTCGGTAACCAAATCCGGTTATTCTGCCGACGGCACTTACGACCTCACTGCCACCAATCAAAACCCAGATCCACCGCATACATCTGTTGCTTCTAGCACTATTACTTCACTAACTTTCTTTATCGATACGTTAGCAGATTTAACTTTAAAGGCAGTTGGTCAGCCGGTTACTTATGACTGGACTGACGATATGGCAGGAAGTAGTAAATTTGAAAGTATGTCTAGCACCACAGTGTCGGGCGGTTATTTAGAATTATCTGACAATGGTGTGGGTGGATACGTGAGTGCTGGTACGGCTTTGTCTACTAGTACGGCACCTGGCTCTTTTAGTTCTTGGGCATCGGCTGACTGGACGGCCACTACTGCCACCGATACTTCTATTGCGATTCATGTATACACAGAATCTGGAGGTAGTTATTCTTTAGTTTCAGACACAGATTTAGCCGGTAATTCAGCAGGGTTTACTAGTGGCCCCTTAGATATAAGTGGTCTCTCTACAACCACTTATGCATCATTAGCGCTGGGAGCAAATTTAGCTACAACTGATAGTTCCCTCACCCCCTTAATAGACAGTTGGCAATTAACCTATATCGAGTCTGAACCACCTTTAGCCAATATCACCTTTGATTTAGTAGGAAATAAGTCTATTGGTAAAGAAAGCGATGGATTTACAGAAGTTCCTAAATATACTGGCAGTTGGACTACTAACAGTGGTGGTAGTGTCAACAACCCTTTAGAGTGGGACATTTATACAGTTACTTTAGATGGTGCAACTGAAGGATATGATATTAAAGAAGCGCGAGGCATCTTGCCGCTTTCACTAGATCCTAGTGAAAGCATGTCTCTCACACTTGTGTTAACGAGTCATACAGCTAACTCTTTGCATGTAACAGTCGTGGACTCAAACGGAATAGCTGTAAGCGGCGCAGACGTAACGGTAAATAGCGTTACCAAAGAGACTTCAATTTACGGACAAGTGTTCTTTGATAGTTTAAGTGCTACTGATTACACTGTAGATATATCAAAAACTGGTTATACTAACTTCAGTGACACAGTCACAGTTAGTGGCAATGTTATGTACTCTGCTGCTTTGAGTAGCTAACAGATATGTATTTTAAAAAACAACACAAATTAGCTGGCATGACCTTGGTCGAGACCATTGTGGTGGTCAGTATATTTGCAGTGTTGTCATTAGCGATAGGCGAGGCTATTTCTTCCTTTTATCGCTACAACTCTTATACCATCGCGCAAGCTTATCAGGTAGCTCAGGCCCGACGTGGTTTAGATTCTATGGTGCAAGACTTGAGAGAAATGACATATGCAGACGATGGTTCGTTTCCTTTGGTTTTACGGTCATCCAGCACGGTTACTTTTTACAGTGATATAGACAAGGATTCTAGTGTGGAGAAGGTGTCATATAATCTCGCTGGCCAAACTTTGTTTAAATATATCTATGAAGCCACCGGCACCCCCGCGGTGTATGGCGCTTCTCCTACTGAGACGTTTCGTATTTCTGAATACGTACACAATGATCTTGAGAGCGTAACTTTATTTACTTATTACGATAGTGATGGTGTTGCGGTAGGTGGTAGTAATGTGAGTAATGTGCGTAGTATTGATGTGGAACTGGTGGTCAATGTGGACCCAGTTAGAGAGCCGGGCAAGTATAGATTGGCAGCGGGCGCCTCTCTGCGCAACCTAAAAGAATACGATAATTAGCCTAATGGCAATACAACTGAGGCTTGCTCACTTTGTAATTGTTGCTCAATTTCTTCAACTTCCTGAATAAAAGCAGGGGCGTATAAAGCTGCGATTGAACCCATGATTCCAACTGCTGTAATAAAGGCAACGAAAAGAATCAATGATTTTGTTAAGGAAAATAGATTACGGCTGGCTAAAATACTGCCGCCAACCATTACTGTGATGATACATAGTATACTGACGGCAAATATTAATGCTGCCATAAAGACTTGCCCAGCCATAGCGGCAAGCACCGTGTCTATAATCATGTCTAACTCAGGCACAGCAAAGGTGTAGTCGGTTAACCAAACGATACTGATTCCAGACGCCAGGGCAGCGATGCCTAAAGAACCGATTAAAACGAACGCAAAACCAATTAAATTTCGTATGACGTGTAATCCAACTTTAATAATTTTGCCAAAAATACGGAACGTTTTTTCAATTACATTTCGCACAACTGACCACAAGTTGTTTGAAGCACTCAGTTTAGGAGCTTCCAGATCGTTTAACTTTTTTTTTACGCGTTCAGAAATATGACTAATTGTCATACTCTCACCCCGCATCGCGTATTTTTGCGTAGGGGTAACCGCAGGCGGTACGATCAACCAAAGTAAGATGTATATCAACACACCAAGTCCGTTCAGAAAAGCAGCTACCACAAATGCAATACGGACAATGACAGGGTCTACATCAAAGTAGCTGGCGATACCAGAACATACTCCACCTAATATTGCGTCATCCGTATTACGGTATAGACGATGCGGAGTTTCTTTTTCTTCAGTTTCTTCCTTCTTCTCTTCCGTATTATTGCTGGTTTCACCACTTGCTTCTGCAAGCTCTTTTGCCTGTCCCATCTCCTCCATGATCTTAATCACATCAGCTAGAGTAACAGCGTGTTTATTGTTTTTCTTTGCTTGTACAAATTTTTCTGCAATCGCACTTTCTATATCAGACGCAATTTCACTATAGTCATCGTTGTTTTTGAAAGTATCTTCAATGCCAGACAAGTAAGAAGCTAGCTTCTCGTAAGCGTCTTCCTCAACTGCAAAGACTATTCCTCCCAGTGTGATATTAGTTACCTTTTTCATAATGTTTGATTAGTGCTGTTATAGATTTGTTAAGTAGTTCCCAAGATGATTCTAGTTGTGATAAAGCTGTGCGACCGGCTTCCGTTATCTCATACATTTTTCGCGGTGGACCACTGCGACTTTCTTGCCAAGTGTACTCAACTAAACCAAAACGCTTTAGGCGTGAGAGTAGGGGATACAAGGTGCCTTCAACTACTAGCAAGTTCGCATTTTTTAATTGTTTCAAAATGTCAGGCGCGTATGTGGGTTTTGTGCCGATAATTAAAAGTACTGGAAACTCTAGAAAACCTTTACGCATCTGAGATTCAGTGTTGGTCACACTATATGTTTCTTTGTTGTTTTTCTTGGGTGTACTGTCTTCCATATTTACAATCTAACATAAGGTACCTTGTAATGCAAGGTACTGGAAGGTGAGTGTGAGTAAGTTTGTACATATCACCGGGTATAAATTTTTACTCCGAGTAGTGTGCTAATCTAATAACAACATATAGCAAAGTTCATGAATCGTGCTAATCGTAGATCTAATTCAGGTTATTTAGTTGTTTTATTGTTGGTCTTTGGGTCAATCTTCTTTGTAATTTTCACCACTTTTATGGGTTTTACTATTACCCAGAAGCAGATTTCAACTGCTAAGAAGAATAGTGATCTAGCTTTCTCTATTGCTGAGGCTGGACTAAATTATTACAAGTGGTATTTGTCCCACAATCCAGGTGATGCCACTAATGGTACTTCCACTCCTGGTCCTTATGTAGTGGAATACTCAGATCCGGAGGGAGGAGTGGTCGGTAGTTATTCCCTCAATATTGACGGTCATCAAGTTTGCGGTGAGACAACGTATGTTGATATTTACTCAACTGGCTATACCAGCGAAGACCCGAATATTCAACGCACTCTTTATGCCCGTTATTCTTTACCAAATGTTGCCAGTTATTCTCACATAGTCGGTTCTAATGTGTGGGCTGGTGACGACCGAGAGATTTATGGTCCGTACCACTCTAATGGTTTTGTGCGCATGGATGGAGTCAATTATTCTGAAGTGACTAGCGGACAGACTTCTGCTGATTGTGGTGACGTCGATGTGTGTAGCGATTCATACCCAACTGGTTACACATCCGGCACACAAATAGATGGAGTATTTGGTGAAGGTAGCGGCAGTGACTTGTGGTCATGGAGTCAACCTACGATTGATTTTGATGGCATTACTGTTGATTTAAGTTCTATGGAAACAAAGGCGCAAAGTAGTGGTGAGTGGTTCGATGCTTCTGGTGACGCTGGATACTATGTACTTTTTAATTCTGACGGAACCTTTACAGTAAAGACAGTAAAAGAAAGTAAAGCAAAAGGTAATGCTTACGGCCATTCCAAAAACTTTCTTAATAGTGCCCAGACTGTTGGTACCTATAGTATTCCGTCGGGTTGCTCAGTGTTGTTTTTTAAGGACAACGTGTGGGTAGAAGGGACTATTGTAGGCAAGGTTACTTTAGCAGCTGCCGATCCTGCTGATACAAATTTTGATCCAACGGCCATGATAGTTGGTAACATAACTTATTCAGATGATGATTCAGGTCTATTGTTGGTGGGTGAAGAGGATGTCTTGATTGGTCTAGATGTGCCTGAAGATATGACTATTGAAGGAGTATTTATGGCGGTGAATGGGTGGTTTGGTCGCAAGCACTACGTTACATACGGTAACTACAACACCGACACAACAGTTTCTATACAAAGTAATCAAAGTGACCACATAATAAAGGATAGTCTAACCACTTATGGTACGGTTGTTTCGAACGGACGCGTGGGAACTAAATGGGTTTACGCAGGAGGTGCGACCGCGTCTGGATTTGAACAACGTTATGACTACTATGATCGTGACCTTGCTCTTGATCCACCACCCTTAACCCCAAATACATCTGAAAACTATCAGTTCCTAGAGTGGAGGGAAGAATAATTTTATTACCCCCCTCTTGGTTCCGGCCCCAGCGTTAGGAGGGGTGATGAGTACATAGTGACTTTCATGTATATGAGGCTTTCTCTATAGGCCTCAGTTGGAAGGTGTGATATGTGCTCATGGTAAAATATTTTTAATATGAGAAAACATCCGCGGCCACTGATTATAGGTAACTGGAAGCAAAATCCTGCAACCCTGGCCCGTGCTGAGAGGCTTTGGCTTAGTATTCAAAAGAATCTGAAAGGTCGTCGGGCGTTTAGCGATGTGGCGATCGCACCCCCGCTACCTTTTATTACTGAATTACAACAATTGAGTGGTACACAAAAAGTCGAGTTATTTTCCCAGGACGTTTCATATCATCAAGAAGGTGCACATACTGGTGAGGTAAGTGTGGATATGCTGCGAAGCATTAAAGTACGCGGTTCAATTGTTGGTCATTCTGAACGAAGAGCAGCCGGCGAAACAGATGAAGCTGTTAACAAAAAAATCTCTGCCTTAGTAGCAGCAAAATCCAATGTGATTGTTTGTGTTGGCGAGAGTGAACGAGATACTTATGGAGATTATTTTACTTTCATTGAGCAGCAAATACAAAAAGCATTGTTAGGAGTTAGTGAAGCCGATATTTCTAGGGTTGTTATTGCTTATGAACCAATTTGGGCGATCGGTACGGACACTCCAGCAGGTCCTTTGGATATTCAAGAAATGAAACTATTCATCCAAAAGGTATTGGCCGGCTTATATCCAAGAGCCAGTGTAGAAAAATTACGTATTCTTTACGGCGGTTCAGTTAACGCTAATAACGCAGAACCTCTTCTCAAAGAGGGAGAGGCTGATGGTTTCTTAATAGGGGGAGCTAGTTTAGATGCCAAGCAATTTGCAGAGATTGTAAAAATAGCTGACCAATATGAAAAGTTTTCTTAATTTGATTAGTGGCTGGTCAGACCGGAGAAAGCAACCATCTTTACCAGCCTTGTCTGACATCAAAGAACTGGCCGGTAAACGTGTTTTGCTACGTGCTTCTCTGAATGTGCCGGTTGTGCAGGGTAGGGTGACTAATGGTTACCGGTTGGAGCGCACTATTCCAACTATAAAATATCTACAAGATCGTGGTGCTAAGGTAATTATGGTTGGGCATATTGGTCGTGAATTAACAGATAGTTTGCGTCCGGTCTATGAAGAATTAAGTAAGGCTTTAGAAATAAAGTGGGGTGACAATTATGTTGATACAAAAAATCTGCAAGATGGTCAGGTGATTCTTTTGGAAAACTTGCGACAGGACCCAAGAGAAAAAGCTAATGCGGATGATTTCGCCGAAGAGTTGGCTGACTTGGCGGATATTTATGTAAATGATGCTTTTTCTGCTTCTCATCGTTCCCACGCCTCGATTGTAGGTGTACCAAAACATATTCCCGGTTATTTTGGCTTGAATTTTATTCGCGAATACGAGGGTATAAGCCATGCGTTTAACCCTAAAAAACCATCGCTCCTGATCATTGGTGGTTCTAAATTTGAAACCAAACTACCGTTGATTAAAAAATTTGCTAGTCAATACGATAGTGTATTGGTAAGTGGTGCTTTAGCGAATGACATTTACAAAGCTCAAGGTGAAGAGGTGGGACAATCACTAGTTTCAGACATTGATATAAAGAAGACTGGACTTTTAAACTTACAGAACATTATCGTTCCAGATAAAATTTTAGTTTCTGGTCCAGCGGGGGATCGAGTGACTACTCCAGATCAAGTGCGGGCAGACGAAAGGATTGTCGATGCTGCACCGGCTGCTGTAGATGGGTGGACATCTTTGATTAATAATGCCAGTACTATTTTATGGAACGGACCGCTCGGTTTTTATGAAGATGGTTATCAGGCGTCAACCGAGCAATTGGCTCAGTTGATAGCAGGAAGTGACGCACACTCAATCATTGGCGGCGGCGACACCGTTGCCTCCATTCAACGTTTAGATCTAACAAATAAATTTGGTTTCTTGTCTACTGCTGGAGGTGCCATGCTTACATTTTTAGAGACGGGCACTTTACCAGCAATTGAGGCTATCTCAAGAAAATAAAACGGCCGAAAAGCCGTTTTTTTATAAAGCTGATTTTATTTTTTCAGCCACCTTTTCTAATTCCTCATCGTCAGCCATTTCACCACCACTTAGATATTTACCTAAGTCGTGAGCGGTTGAATCAAGGGGGTAAAGTTTGATGTGTGCATGAGGTACTTCAAAGCCCTCGATCGCCAAGCAGGTGCGCGCAGTGTTCAAAGCTTTATCTGACGCAACAGCAATCCTTTTGGCCACTGTGAATAAGTGCTGATAAAGTTCATCACTTAAATCAAAAGCATAATCAATTTCTTGTTTAGGAATAACTAATGATTGTCCTGTTACAGTGGGGAATTTGTCCATAATGACCACACATAAATCGTCTTCGTATACGAATTGAGCCGGTATTTCACGGGCAATAATCTTGGAAAAAATACTTTCTGCCATATTTGCTATTATAGACCATTATGGCCAATTACCGACTAGCCGAACAGGCAAGTGAAGAGCTGCTAGAACAACTGTTAATCAATCGAAGTTTAATAGGGGAAGATATTCGTAGTGAGTTCCTCAACCCCGATTACGATACTCGTCCAGATCCATTTTTATTACCTGATATGGATAAGGCTGTGAGTCGTATTTTGGCTGCGATTAAGAGTGGGGAAAAAGTAGTCATTTACTCTGATTACGACTGTGATGGAATTCCAGGCGCAGTAGTGTTACATGATTTTTTCAAGGCGGTTGGTTATGACAATTTCACTAACTATATTCCACACCGTCATTATGAGGGATTCGGTTTAAGTATTGAGGCGATTGAGAAGTTGCACAAAGAAGGAGCTCAACTCGTCATTACTATTGATTGTGGTACTTCCGATAAAGAAGCGATAGCGCGTGCAGTTGAGTTGGGCATTGATGTGATTGTGACCGATCACCATGAACCTCCGGCCGAATTGCCAGAGGCGGTCGCAATTGTGAATCCTCGGGTTGGTGATAGTTACCCCTTCCCCCATTTGTGTGGGGCAGCGGTTGTCTTTCGCTTAGCTGAAGCTTTGTTAATGCGTGGTGATTTTTCTTTTATACCCGGTCGAGAAAAATGGTGGCTCGATATGGTTGGTTTGGCGACGGTAGGAGACATGGTGCCGCTACAAGGTGAGAATCGAGTTTATGCGCACTATGGTTTGCGAGTGTTGCGACAATCAAGACGTCCTGGCTTACAACAATTATTAAGAAAAGGTGGCGCAAGACAAAATCGTCTAACAGAAGATGATATAGGTTTTACCATTGCACCACGTATCAATGCAGCCTCTCGCATGGATACACCCGAGGACGCTTTCTCGATGTTGTCTTTAACTGACGAAGCTGAGGCCGGAGCAAAAGTAAGTCATTTGGAAAAACTAAATAACGAACGCAAAGGTTTGGTGGCAGCAATGACTAAAGAACTAAAGAAACGTCTGTCTGAAATTGTAGAAGTGCCGGAAGTAATTGTTTTGGGAAATCCAGAATGGCGCCCTGCCTTGGTGGGGCTTTGCGCCAACAGTATAGCTTCTGAATATAACCGACCGGTATTTTTATGGGGTCGAGATGGCAACGGTGTAATTAAAGGTTCGGCACGTTCGGGCGGAGGAGTATCTGTGGTTAAGTTGATGGAACAATCATC
>JBNLFP010000060.1:0-2556 GCA_050305595.1 Minisyncoccia bacterium | reverse complement strand
CATTACGTCAAGAAACTGCTTTTACGGGTCTTTTTGTGGCATTTTTCAAAGCCACAGGCTTCCAAGTTCTGTTGTTTCATCGCGGTTTTTGAGGGCGGTAATCAATACATCGATATTATACGATTCTTGGAATTCATCAGGGATGCTACTAAGTAGTAGTAACCCTAGTAGAAAAATAAAGTGACAAAAAGTACACTCCTGCGTTTTATGGAACAAAACAGAGGGAACTGTAATTATGTTTACTACACCGTTTATATTGAACTCCAAGCTAAAGTCTTCTTTAAGTTCAACTCAAAATGCAAGCACACCATTGTCGAAACAATCGTTTTTTTGGGAAGCAAGCCAAAGTACCCAATTAGAAAAGTTTGTAGTAGACGCATTTAGACGATGCCCGAAAGAACAAAAAGAAAAGTTGGCGGATCAATTCATAAAAGATGCTGGTAGAGAAGGGTTAAACAAGTTTGCGGAGTCCCTTGATGGGCAATATGCCCTACGAGAGGTCTATGATCATAGTGGTAGTGATGGCATTAAGTTCATGCAAGAAGTTCATGCGTCACAGGGTAATACAGCTGTCGATTTTACAAGAAGTAGTGAAGCAAGATTATCTGCAAGTGTTTCCCGCGGAGTCATAATTGATCTCGTTGATCCTGCTTCTCTAAATGGATCCGGAACCGCAACCCGTAGATCAGATGATCGTCTTTATATTGATGGAGTTAGTGTCGATGATGTAAAGCAGGGTTATATTGGTGATTGTTACTTAGTGGCTTCAATGGCGGCTGTGGCCCATGTGAACCCGAACTTAATCCAACAAGCAATAACCGACAACAAAAATGGTACCTATACCGTCCGGCTGTATAATCAGAGCGGGCGTGCTCAGAACATCACAGTGGATGCAGATCTTTATCGGCGCGGAGGTGATCCAATCTACGCTAGGGGCACAAATCCCCGAGAGATTTGGATGTCTATAATAGAAAAAGCATATGCTCAGTTGGAGGGTGGATATAATAAGATTGGTGATGGAGGGAAGACTGCTACCGCGATCCATGCTTTGACAGGATACAATGTTAAAACTATAAGCAACCACGGCAAGACAAATAGCATAAGCCTGTCAGTACAGATAAGCAATGCCATTTCAAACAACCGACCAGTTACTGCTTCAACTCATGATTCATCAAGTGATTATAGTAAGATTGGTCTGGTTGCAAATCACGCATACACAGTTTTGGGAGTTGAGAGTGTTCGGTCAGCAAATGGTCGCGGCACCGAAAGATGGGTTACCCTCCGTAATCCATGGGCACATACAGAATTCGGCGGCTCGGGTAAGGGTACTACCATTGTTCATGGTTTTCCCAGAAGTTCCTATTCTACTGATCTCGACCGAAATATGGATGGTGTCTTAGATGGCAATGATGGTTGCTTTCGCATGAAACTTGAAGATTTTATGAAATATTTCGATCACACTGACATAGCTCAATGATTGGGTCCTGGCTTGTAAATTTGTGTAGTAGGTAGGCGTGCTTTAAGGACTAATCGTAGGGTGGTTTCTGGCAGTTTTCCCATAAAGTGTAGCTATAATAACTGTGCGCACAGTTATCAAATATTTAATACCGGGTAAACCAGAGCAGTGACGAATAGGCTCTGCCGTTGCGGCGTGTATAGAGGGAAAAGGCCTCCTTTGTGTCGGTGGGTTCTTTAAGTAGTGTTGATTTGTTATTGCAACTGCTAGACTAAAATACCTTACCGCCACATCCATTTATCGATACCTAATCGACTGGGCAGTTAGCGCTTTTAAACTCGAGTGGGCCTGCGGGTCCTTCCCAGTCGCTTGGTTTGTTTGGGACTTTTCGGTGGAATACTACTTCGCAGTCATCGCCGAAATATATCGTATATTTCAACAAATCTAGCGATGTAAGAGTAGATGCAACCGTAGGGTGCTGCCTTATGTAGTTCATCATTACTTCTAGGTCTTTTTCGTTTTGATACGCTGGTGGTAACGCTGCTATGAGTGGTTTTATAGGTGCGAGTAAAAATAATAATAAAGTGAGTATTCTCATAATCTTTGTTTCAAATAAGACCAAACAATCGATGTGATAATATCAACGTATAGCTACTATCAGCAATGGCTCGCTTTGATACAACTTTCGATGGCAGATTGCCTCTCTGTGTTGCTGGGTCTTGATATTAAGAGGGGTGCCAAATTGACGGTAATTTGGTGTGTCTTGACCTAAATGTATATGTGATCAAATACCGGCCCATAGATCCACTTTTGGAAGGTCTGTAGGCACAAGACTAGAATGTCTCGAGTGACATGGTTTCCTTCCCTGGTCGATGGTTGTGCGGTTAAGCCGTCCCCTGTCATCAGAATGTCAGGCCAGAATCAGTCTGGGCTACTGAAAGTCTGAACCAGTTTCAGCATAAACCCTTCACTATTGTTGCAAATCTAGCAGCTCGTGACGCTGTTCGAGGTGTTCCAGTTTCTTCGTGTACTGAGTAATACATCCGCCAGCACTTCAAACTTTTCCCGAGTCACTAGATCAAGTCTGGAAAACCTGGGTT
>JBNLFP010000059.1:0-6237 GCA_050305595.1 Minisyncoccia bacterium | reverse complement strand
AGTATACGAGTGGTAGGAGAGCGTTCGTATTGCGATGAATCCAAGGGGAGACCCGCGGTGGAGCGATGCGAAGTGAGAATGCCGGCACAAGTAACCGCAAGACGGGTGAGACCCCCGTCCGCCGAAATACCAAGGTTTCCTTCGCGATGGTGATCAGCGAAGGGTTAGTCGGTCCTAAGCCGATCCCGAACGGGGTAGGCGATGGAGAGCAGGTTAATATTCCTGCACACTGCGATGTTTCTATGGAGGGACGGAGCGTTGTACTCAAAGCATCTTATTGGATTGGTGCTGGAGCTATGAGCGTGTTACTTAGGCAAATCCGGGTAACAATAACGCGAGTAGAGTCTGAATGTGCGGCTACGGCCAAGCAAATTTGGGGAGCACGCTTCCGAGAAAAACTTCGTTTGGGTTAAGCATAGTGGTTCCGTACCGCAAACCGACACAGGTGGTAGGGTCGAGAAGACCAAGGCGAACGAGTGAGAGGTCCTTAAGGAACTCGGCAAAATAGCGGCCGTAACTTCGGGATAAGGCCTGCCTTTGCCCCTTCGGGGGTTTAAGGCCGCAGCGAAAGATTTCCTGGCGACTGTTTAACAAAAACACAGCTCTCTGCGAACACGTAAGTGGATGTATAGAGGGTGACGCCTGACCAATGCGGGAAGGTTAAGCATGGATGGTGTATTGTCTTCGGATGATATGCTGGGCTATGTAAGCCCCCGTCAATGTCAGCGATAACTATAATCGTTCTAAGGTTCAGTGTATGAAAATTCGTGCACTGAACGGATTGGAACGGTTGTAGGGTTAAACAGCCCGAGCCATAGTTACCTTGTCTGCTAGAAATAGCGGACATAATCCATACCTAGCCAATGAGAGACCAAATGCTAGGCACCTGACCATTCAGTTGAAGGTGAAGATAGAGTCCTATTGTGTACGAATAAGCAACGGGCTTATTCACAAAAGAAGGAAAAATAGAGCGTATTTCCTTGTCGGGTAAATTCCGACGTGCACGAATGGCGTAACGACTGGGAAACTGTCTCAAGGACCTGCTCGGTGAAAATACAATCCCTGTGAAGATGCAGGGTACCTGCAGTTAGACGAAAAGACCCCAGGAGCTTTACTGTAGCTTCTTATTGGGGCTGTCTGAATAATGCGTAGCATAGGAGGGAGACTTTGAAGCATTCCTTTTGGGGAATGTGGAGTCGCCAGTGAAATACCTCTCTTTATTTGGGCAGTCTCTAACCTGGCGTGACAAACACGTTAGGGACAGTGGGTGGCAGGCAGTTTTAGTGGGGCGCTACCCTCCTAAAGAGTAACGGAGGGGTCTCAAGGTCAACTAGGCGCGAATGGAAACCGTGCCGATAGTGCAATGGCATAAGTTGGCTTGACTGTAAGGCGTAGATGCCAAACAGATACGAAAGTAGAGCATAGTGAACCGATGGTTGGCTTTAGATGCCGCCGGAGATTACCCGATAAAAGTTACCCTGGGGATAACAGGCTAGTCGTGCCCAAGCGTCCAAAGCGACGGCACGGTTCGGCACCTCGATGTCGGCTCATCTTATCCTGGGGCTGGAGCAGGTCCCAAGGGTTTGGCTGTTCGCCAATTAAAAAGATACGCGAGCTGGGTTTAGACCGTCGTGAGACAGGTTGGTCTCTATCTACTGCAGGCGTCGATACTTGAAGAGATTTGTCCCTAGTACGAGAGGACCGGGATGAACTGACCTCTGGTCTACCGGCTGTTTCGCCAGAAGCACCGCCGGGTAGCTATGTTGGGAATGGATAACCGCTGAAAGCATCTAAGCGGGAAGCCAACTCTAAGATTAGGTATCATTAAGTCCCCAGAGAGATGATCTGGTTGATAGGCTTTAGGTGTAAGTGTGGTGACACACTCAGCCGAGAAGTACTAATCGGACGTTAGTTCCTGCGAGGAATGTTGTACGTGGCATGAACAATTTTTGAGTCAAATAGGATATGTAGTTTCTTGAAAGAGCATTTAAAGTTGGTGGGTCAGCGGAAGGGGTACACCCGTTCTCATTCCGAACACGGAAGTTAAGCCTTCTCGCGCCGATGGTACTTTCTTTTGAAGGGAGAGTAGGTCACCGCCAACTTTAAGTGCTTTTTTGTTTGGTACAGTTAGTTCTTTATTGTTGTATAATTTGATGTGAGACTAGAAGAGACGGCGCCATAATAGGCAGCCCGCCAGGTGCAGCGAGTTCTCTTCGAGCGTGCGGCCTCTCCACCTCAGGCGTGTATACACACTGCCCGGTAGTCTGCTTGTGATGGTCCCACCAAGCCCACAAATAGGCGTTACTGATTGAGTATGGAAGCCATTAGCATGCGAAAGGGGGAGTTTGTTCTTGAGATATTATCCGCAAAAAGAGCAAGCTTCCCCTGCACCACTTCGACCCCGTCACAGCTGGGGTCTTTTTTATTTACCCCATGCTACAATTATGGGTATGAGAACGACCTCGGCATGGGCAATGTGGCGCCGGGCGCAGTATTATGGCGCTTTTGCCGCTATTTTTATAATTATTGCAGGTTGGGTGTATCTAGCGAATTTTCGAGCGGAGCCGACTTGTTTTGATGGTAAGCAAAATTCTGATGAAGTCGGGATAGACTGTGGAGGTTCATGTGTACGCATTTGTGCTCTTGCTGTTACTCCACCTGCCACTAATTGGGCGCGTGCATTTAAGGTAACTGATGGTGTCTATAATGCTGTTGCATACGTAGTAAATACTAATCGGGAGGCAGCTTCGATGTCCGTAAATTATACATTCACTCTGTATGATAATGCGGGTTTGATTACCGAACGTAGTGGTACTACAGTTTTGCCGCCAGACGGCGAGTATCCAATTTTTGAAGGTCGTATTGATACTGGACGGAGGGTGCCAACAAATACCTTTATTGAATTAGAAGAGCCTGAAGTGTGGCAACCGGCCACTATCGGACGTGATCAGTTTACCGTTAGTAAAAGGGAATTGACTGGTGCTGATGAGCGTCCGCGTTTAGATGCCACCATTAAGAATACGAGTTTAGAGGAAGCGAAAGAGGTAGAGGTTGTGGCAACTATTTTTGATGCTTCAGGCATTGCTTTAGCTACTTCCCGTACTTTTATAGAGAATTTTTCCGCTCGGTCAGAACGTGAGGTTACTTTCACTTGGCCTGAGCCTATAGCCAAAACATTGCGTAGTTGTGAAGTGCCTTCAGATGTTATGGTTTTGATTGATGTGTCAGGTAGTATGAATAACGACCAGACCAATCCGCCACAACCGTTGACTGCTGTTAAGGACGCGGCCGCTCGGTTTGTTAGTCGCTTGGGAGACAATGATCAGGTGAGTGTTTCTACCTTTGCATCTGACGCATCGGTACTTAGTCCGCTATCTTTGTCGGGCGCCAATGCAGTAAGTGTTATAAACAGTCTTGCTATCAAACCAGTGGAAGAAACTGGCACCACCAACACAGCAGAAGGTATCAGTGTAGCTGCTAATGAACTCTTATCAGTACGCCACAACGCTAACGCACGTAAGGTACTAATTTTGCTTACTGATGGCCTGGCAACTGCTCCAGGTACAAACGAAGAGGCTGCCAGCTCAGCATTACTTAATGCTTCGGCTACAAAGGATGCAGGAATTAATATTTACACCATCGGTTTAGGGGAGGAGGTTAATATGGATTTTTTACGTAATGTTGCTTCTGTTCCGGAACAAGCTTATCAGGCTCTAGATAAAACTAAGGTAGACAATATCTACCAGACTATTACTAGTGCCATTTGCGAAGATGGTCCAGCAGTGATAGACATAGTAGCGAAGTCTACTGCTGGTTTCGTACCTCTGACTGAGTAGTAGTGGCTGATTGAATATGAATTCTTTGCGCAATATTTTTTCGGGTTTTGATGTGTGGCTGTTTGGTGCTGCTTTTATTTTGGCATTGCTCGGTTTAGTTACAATGTACACCTTTCATGGTGACAACAGTTTCTTTGATAGACAGTTGGTTTGGTTGGGTCTTAGTGTGTTGGTGATGTTTGCAGCCATGATTCCGGATTATCGGTTTTTACGTGCGGGACATACGACCTTTACCATGTTTCTTGTAATGACTGTTTTGTTAGTGCTGGTCCTTATTTTTGGTGAAGTCACCCTTGGTGCCAAAAACCGCTTTGACCTAGGTTTCTTTGCTTTGCAACCAGCTGAATTAGCCAAGGTCGCTTTAATTGCTTTGTTGGCTAAATATTTTTCTAAGCGGCATGAAATGATTGAAGACTTCCGACATATTATTGTGTCTGGACTCTACACTTTTGTGTTCTTCGCTCTTATCTTTATTCAGCCAGACTTTGGTTCCGCTCTGATTATTTTCTTTATCTGGTTTGGAATGGTGTTGGTGGCCGGTATTAAGGTGCGCCACTTAGCTATTGTGTTCATGCTTTGCGCAGTCACTTTTGGTGGGTTGTGGAACTTTGTCTTACTCGACTACCAGAAGGATCGTGTACATACTTTCCTCGATCCTTTGGCGGATATTCGGGGTACTGGTTACAACGTGTATCAATCTATTATTGCTGTTGGTTCAGGCCAAGTGTGGGGAAAGGGAATAGGTTATGGAACGCAGTCGAAACTAGAGTTTTTGCCTGAGTATCAAACCGACTTCATATTTGCCGCCTTTGCAGAAGAATGGGGTTTGATTGGGGTGGCGGTCCTGTTCTTGCTCTTTGGTGTAGTAGTTTATCGCTTATTAAAAGCTGCCCAAAATGGAGCGACTAATTTTGAAAAACTGTTTGCTGTAGGTGTGGCGTTATTTATAATTGCGCACTTTACAGTGCATGTTGGAATGAACATAGGCCTCATGCCTGTCACAGGTCTAACTATCCCTTTTATGAGTTATGGGGGTACTCACTTGATGATGGAGTTTATGTGTCTAGGTATCGTAATGGCCATGAGTAGATATACAATGGCTCGGTATAAGAGCGAAGAGTTAATTATTGTTAGCGACTAATATAGCCCGATAGTCTTTTCTATCATCTGAGATAAATTAAATTTACGATGAATTTTCTCTTGCAGGGCCTTGCCTAGTTTATGTCGCATATCTTTATCAGTTGATAGTAGTTTCAAGGACTCTGTAATGGTAGTCGTGTCTTTTGGGTCAATTAATAATCCAGTTTCGTGGTCAGTGATAACTTCTGGAATTCCGCCAACTTTGGAAGCAATGGTCGGTAATCCAGCAGCACCAGCTTCTAAAACAGCATAGGGCATACCTTCTTTCTTTGAAGGAAGCAGGAAAATATCAAAAGCTTTCAGGTATGAGCGTGCGTCATCAACATATCCAAGCAACATAATCTGTTTTTCTGCCTCAAGTTCTTTAATATAGTCAGCCAACTCTTTTTTTAATTCGCCATCACTGATTATGCAGTAAAATATTTTCCTTTGCGCAGTTTGGTTGTAGGCAACGACGGCATCGACGGCTGCAAAAAGATTTTTATTATGGTTAAGTTCTGCATTTGTAGCAAGCCATAAGTCATTAATATGACTTATTCGTACATCATCAGATAATAGTTCCGTGCGGGCGTTTTCTAGGGATTTAAAATTGATTGGCGGCAGGGCTGTATGTATCATAATTAACTTACGTGACTGTAGCGGCATTTTTTGTTTTAAGTCATAGTCAGATACAACTATGACTCGGTGGGACAATAGAACTGACAACCAGGACCCAAGCCAGGCTAGCAGTTTCCAAACTTTATGGCGAGGTTCGAGAAAGGGCCATCCATGAACGGTGCTGATTATTTTTGGTATACGAACTAATCTGCCAACCAAAGCACCCATAGCCACAGCCTTAGAGCTGTTTAAATGCACCACGTCTGGTGTTTCAGTCTTATAAAGTTTCCATAATTCACTTAGGGAACGTAGTTCCTTGCCTAGACTAATGTCACGTTGAAAACTATCAATAGTAATGGTTCTGATTCCGGCCGCTTCTAGTTTGTCTTTTAAAATGCCGGCGCCACCAAAAGCCACTACGACCTCGTATTGGTCACTTGGTAAGTTGGTGGCTAATTCATAAACATAGCGCTGCGCACCACCAAAGTTGGATTTTGTAATTACGTACAGGATTTTCTTGCGGGACTCAACCATAACTTAAGGCTTTTTTATTCAGTTATTCCATATTATAGTAGGGAATAACTGTAAGCAACTATGGGAGAAAGAACTCGGGAACTATTTGTGTTGATTGCTGGTGATATCGCCTTTTTTATTGCCGCTTTAT
>JBNLFP010000058.1:0-11729 GCA_050305595.1 Minisyncoccia bacterium | reverse complement strand
CCACTCGTTGTCGTACCAACTGAGGACCTTCACCAAATTACCTCCCACAACCTGGGTCATCTCTAGGTCAGCAATTGCACCATACGGAGCCCCGATAATATCGGAAGAAACTAGTGGCTCATCTGTAACAGCAAATACCTTCCCCCAGCGCTCTGTTGCTGCAGCTGCCATCATAGCTTGATTCACTTCTTCGACTGTAGTATTACGTGACGCAATGAAGGTGACATCAGCAATAGAGCCAATTGGAACAGGTACACGTAATGCTATGCCGTCAAACTTCCCTTCCAAGTCTGTATAAGCAAGGGTTGTGGCCACAGCGGCCCCTGTGGTAGTTGGGATAATATTTTGTGCTGCCGCTCGTCCTCGCCGTAATTTCTTATCGTTTGGCCCATCTACCAATGACTGAGTAGCTGTATAGGCGTGAACTGTATTCAAAATCGCCTTTTCTATACCAATAGCTTCTTTAAGAATTCCTACCACTGGAGATATGGCGTTCGTGGTACAAGAAGCGTTGGAAGTAATCTGACAAGTAGCCAGCTTATCATCGTTTGCACCCATCAAGACAGTTGCGCCTTCAATACCAACCACGGACGGATCGTCCTTCACTGGAGCCGTGATAACCACTCTTTTTGCACCCGCATCTAGGTGGGCTTTTGATTTTTCGTAGCTAGAAAAAACACCAGTTGCTTCGACTACCACATCAATTCCCATATTACCCCAAGGTAGCTTGGCCGGATCTTTTTCTTGAATAAGAGTTATTTCTCTTCCTTCAATACTCAATTTATGATCAGTAGCTTCGGCACCAAATGGCGCATGACCATACACGGTGTCGTACTTCAGTAGGTACTCTAATGTTTTTGGATTACCCAAATCATTAATAGCAACAATCTCATAATCTTCCCGACCTTCTGACATGCGGAAAAATGCACGTCCAATACGACCGAAGCCATTTATGGCTACCTTCATTTTTGGTTTCATGTCACTATTGTACCCCGAAGGTTGTCAGAGGTTTCTCTCTGGCGGTGGAAAACAATTAGTTATATCGTGGCAAACTAGCAGACGAGTATTCTATTTCTATTTCAGAGAAGTGTTGTACTTGCGAGACCAGCACACTGCCTTGTTTAACTGATTCTAAGACTGCCAAAAAACCAACTATGGTCGTGTGCTTCTCTGTACTATCTGCCACTAACTCACTAAACTTTAGACGAATGGCTTTCTCTACTCGTTCATGCAAGCGAGCAATCATATCATCTAAAGAAATCACCTTTTTAACTTGTACTTTCGGCGGCTTAATTTGTTGTGGTAATTCAGACAATACTCCACGCATTGCTTCTGTTAAAGCATCCGTTGAACAATGTTTATCAGGAGAAAATAATGGAGTTTTGATTGGCACATACTGACGTGCGTGCATAACCGACATACCAAACACTGCTCCTAGAGCAATTCCTGCATCACGGTAAATTTGATAGAGCTTGAGACGCTCTTCCAACTCCTCAATACTACCCTCCTCGTCTTCGGTGAGAGTAAGTACTGGTAAAAGTGATTTTGATTTTATTAAAAGAAGGGTAGCTGCTAAAGCAACAAAATTGGTCGTACCAGGCAATGACATTTCCTGCATCTTCGATACAGTTGCCATATACTCATCAGTCACTTCGGCTAATGAAATATCATTAATAAGCAACTTGCGTTTCTCTACCAAATCCAACAAAAGCTCCAACGGCCCTTCAAAGGCATCGGTTTTGATTTGAAAACTTTGAACTGGAGAAGTTTGATTCACTAACACATTTTATCACGCGGGATCTACGAAAAATCCATTATTGTTCAATCGATCCGTAGCTACCTCTACAAATCTCTTAATATAAGGAAACTCTTCAATATATTTTTTCTTTGTTCTCCAATGGTCATCTAAGCTGTTATTGTTTCCATGCATAATTCCCTTATATACTTCGTCCCACACCTCAAACAAAGGCTCACTTTTATCTATCGCTTTTACAAATTTAGCTTCAATAGTTTGTCTTTCTTCGTACTCCTCTATCAAAGCTTTTGCTGCAGACTGCATATGTTCTGGCATCTGGCCTAAAACTTTTACAAAAGCTTCCTGGGCCTGCTTCTCATGCACCTCTGTCTTGTGATGCGACACTGTATCCCCAGTCTCCACCTCATCTATGTCATGTAAAGTAATAGTCTCAAATATTTTTATTTTATCCCACTCTCTTTTTCTGTCTTCTAAAGGTAAAAAATACTGAGCAATTACATGCATCCCATATACATGTTCAGCCACAGACTCAGTGTCATACTCTGAGTGACGTTCTTGTGCGTATCTAATCTCTTTTTTGAGCTTATATAAAATACGTATCTTCAGAATCTCCTCTAGGACAAATGCGTCATCCTCTAATATTCTTTTACGTACTTCTTCTAAACTCATATTATTCAGTATCTTCTTTTGAAAGCAGGGTGTCGATGCGGTTCATATCGCGTGGGAATAGAGTTGCCTCCTTCACGTTACCTACCCCACAGAATTTGGCCGTTAGACGTTCGAGTCCAAGACCGATTCCACCATGTGGTGGTACGCCATATTTGAAAGCTTGTAGATAAAACTCAAACTTCTCTGGGTCTAGACCTTTAGCAGCAATGCGTTCTTTCAATTCTTCATAGTCATGCACACGCTGGCCGCCAGAACACATTTCCAAGCCACGGAATAACAAGTCGAAACTACGTGTAAATTCTGGATTTTCTGGATCTACGTGAGTGTAGAAAGGACGCTTGCTGGTTGGGAAATGAGTTACAAAGACGAAGTCAGAACCAAGCTTGTCCTTGGCGTACTCACACAACCACCTTTCATCTTCAGGCTCCAAGTCTGGTTCGTTAGTTTTGTCCTGTCCAGTTTCCTTTTTAATTAATTCCTGTGCTTCGCGTAAAGTCATTGTTGGGAACTCTTCTGGAGCCAGCGGAGCCTCAACGCCTAGTAACTCAAGTTCAGCCTGGCAATTTGCAGTAACAGACTGTGTGATATGACGCATTAGTCCAGTCACAAGCTTCATAACATCGGTATGGTCTTTGATAAATCCCATTTCTAAGTCGAGCATGGCAATCTCACTCAAGTGACGAGTGGTTGCGCTTTTTTCTGCACGGAAAGTTGGGCCGGTAGCAAATACACGTTCGAACACCCCAACCATGATCTGCTTATATAGTTGTGGACTAGTTGCTAGTGAGGCTTCTTTATCGTTAAAGTATTCAACCTTAAACACCTCAGCTCCACCTTCAGCGTCGCCACCTACCAACTTAGGAGCTTGGAATTCTGTAAAACCTTCTTGGTTTAGATACTCACGCCAAGCACGGATAATTTCTGCCTGCACTTTAAAGATAGCTCGCTCGTGCGGACGACGCAGCGTCAATGGGCGATTATCAAGCAAAGCTTCAAGACCAAGCTCGGCATCCATATCAAATGGCATGGCTTCAGCTTTGTTTAAGATTTCGATACCAGTGATCTCCAACTCAATATCTCCGTTTTGCACTTTGTTGTTAACCATTTTTTCTGGACGTTGGTTCACCATACCTGTGACAGCCACAGCTGATTCTTCGCCAGCCCCTTTAGCAATTTCAAGTACTTCCGGCTTACCAAAAACAACACCTTGAATTACGCTAGTGCGATCACGAAAATCAAAAAAAGCCATCTTGCCTTGTAGACGAACAACATCCACCACTGCATTAATGGTTACTTCCTGGCCTATTTGTGCTTGTAGGTCTTTAATTAATGTTCTTTCCATAATACTTGTCTTTATAAGCTAATACCGATTGCTTCCCGTACTTTAGTGATGGTTTGATTCGACACCTCCTTAGCTTTTGCTACACCGTTTTTTAACACCTCTTTCACCTGCTCATCTGTTATTTGCTCGCGCTTTGCACGCATAGGAGCAATGAACGTTTCCAGGTCTTCTATTAGAATTTTCTTTAAGTCACCATAGCGACCTTTATTCTCATCGTAAATAGTCTTTAATTCTGCTTCATCACGGAGTAGTTTGTGAATTGCATAGACATTTTCTGGCACATCTCCTTCTGAATCAGTCACAATACTCATCACAGCTTTCGTAATTTCTTCCTTCGAGCCAAATAACGGAATGATGTTACCTTTGCTCTTACTCATCTTTTCGCCGTCTGTTCCTGGTACCACACCTACACCATCGAGAATTACTTCTTTTGGCTCTTTAAGTACTTCGCCATAAGCGCGATTGAACTTTCCGACTGCTTCACGAGAATATTCGATGTGTTGACGTTGATCTTCTCCTACTGGGACAACGTCCGTGTCATAAAGAGCAATATCAGCTGCCTGAAGCATCGGATAGGTAAAGAGGCCAGCATTAGCCTCTTGGCCTTTTGCTACCTTATCTTTGTAAGCATGAGCTTGCATCAAGAAAGGCACAGTAACCATACAATCAAAAACCCAACCTAACTCCATGTGGTCTTGGTTGTCTGATTGGCGGAAAATGATCGCTTTTTCTGGGTCTACACCTACCGCCAAGTAGTCTTTTACTACATTGATGATATTTTCATGCATTTCCTTTGGATCACGCAGAGACGTTAGAGCGTGGTAATCAGCTACCATTAGAAAACTGTCGTAATTTTCGTAATTATCAAGAAAAGGCTTAAGAGCACCAAAATAGTTACCGATATGTAGCGTTCCGGATGACTGAAGTCCGGTTAGTAGTCGTTGTTTTGCCATGACGAAATCTTACCAGAATAGGGCTTAAATGCGAAATTATCTCTATTTATTGAGGGAGAAGGAAATGGTGAAGGTTGAACCTTTGCCAAGTCCGTCACTTTTAACAGTAATGTCTCCCTTCATCGCCTTGGCCATCATACGAGCGATATATAAACCGAGACCTGTACCACCTGAATTTGTCGTACTGGCATTTTTGGCCCTTTCAAACTTATTAAATAAATTAGCCACGTCTTCAGGAGCGATACCAATACCCTGATCAATCACATCCACATACGCGCGTGAGTTGTCAGTATTCGTACGAATAGCCACCTTAACTTCCGACTTTCCTTCTGTGTATTTGAAAGCGTTATCAATGACATTTTGAATAATTTGCTTAGCTTTACCAACATCAATATTTAACATTAAAGGCGCTGGACATTCAGTAACAAACTCAATCCGTTGTCCCAGTTCTTGCCCAACTGGTCGCATGGCTTCAACCACTTCCTCGACCAGCTCACATAAGTCAGCATCGGTATATGTGTATTTCATCTTGCCGCTTTCTATACGTGACACATTCAAATAGTCTTGAACTGAGATCGCCATTGCTTGAGAAATATCTTCTACTCGTTCCAATACCTCGCGAACTTTCGGTGGTACATCACCATACGACCCCTCAAGAATCATCGAAATGGAACCACGAATAGCTGTAATGGGGCTTCTTAATTGGTGTGAGGCAATAGACACAAAATCAGACTTCATTTTGTCTATTTGTTCCAAGTGGATATTTTTACCTGCCAATTCAGCCGCAAGCTTACGGGCGTTATTGTCGCGCAGGACTGTGCGGACAAATACCGTAACAAAAGCACCTAATGAAAGAAATAACACCAGGTAAGTGAGTTTATACAAATCTTCACCGCCAAGAATTAGCAAAATTACACCAGCCAATGCAAACCCAATAGCTATTGAGATGAGTAATAGCGATTTAAAGTCTAACAACGGTTGCAGGTCGGTTTTTCCATTCATAGCAAAGGTTGGATCAAACGAATAATAGCACGATCAAAGGGGCGATTAACCACCAGAAGAAGTGCTGCTCAGAAGCGAACAAAGTGTTCACAATTGGTCCTGGTGTGACAAATTCCGTTACTGGTAGAACGTGATAACTAAATATCATCACTAATATTGAAGCCGCCAACGCCAACAAAATCTTATAACCAAAAGCTTCAAATTTACCCTCAGAATATTCACGCGGTAAGATACGCGTAAAAATATAAGTCGAAAAGACTGTAAAGATAATGAACACTATCAGTTGCACAATCGACTCTGAAGACTGTCCGGCCGCCCTAAGAACTTGATCATAAAAAGGAAACTCTATCGAAATAAGTAGGGCCAAGTAAAGACCGAGTATTAAATTAGTAATACTCTGACGACCTCTAACGATGGTGTAGCCAAGCATGACACCAAACACCACCAACATAAAAATAGATTCTTGTAACAAAGCCGTTACACTAGACAAATCCATTTAACTATTCTATCTCTAAGTTTTGTTTTTAGAGATAGTGAGACGTGGATAAAGAAATCATTGCCATATTATTCTTCACATGGTTATATGAAACTTGGAATTTAATCAAAGGAGTACATTGAGATGAAAATGGAATTCAGTCCTAAGGGAGTTGTCTTCACTGAGCTACATGAACTTCTAAATGCTTGTGGAATCCAGACGATTCCGCAAGCAAAGATTGACGTTTATATGGCAGAACAACTTGCTGCCAACAAGGGAAACCTGGCCGGCAGATTATTCCACCGGCTCGGTTACACATCCCAGAAAGACTTCGACACCCTGAGTAAAACCGTCGACAAAATTACTTTGTTTTTCTGTGGTGCTTTGTTTATAGGAGGTGTCTTGGTGCCGGCCCTTATCATTTCGATGAGTTGTGTCGACCTACTTTTTGGACAGGCAACCTGGAGTAACCTCTGGTGGTCCTTAGGATCAATTCCTGCCGGAGCAGCCAGTGTACTGCTGTCGATTTTGCTCGTCACTGTCCTGGATAACCCCGATCTGGCACCCAAGATCATCGGCCCTGCCTCCTGGAAAAGGAAACCCCTTACCCAGGAGGCTTACATGCCTCTGAAAGCAATTCGTTTGACCAAACAGGTCAGAGACTTGTATCCGTCCTTCACGCACGAAGTTGATGTCCTTTTGCAAAACGAGATCGTAATCGATCCCGTCTATTGGATTATCAACCCTAACACCGGAGAAAAGGCAGCGGTTATGATCTGGAATGAACACCTGGAGGAAGTTCATCTCTGAAGCAAAACGCCCGACATGTAGCGCATGTCGGGCGTTTCTTTTTATATACCCTCTTCCTTAAGTTCTTCTACCAACTTTCTGGCCTTGCGAGAGAGTTTTTGCGGGAGGACTATTTCCACCTTTACCAAGAAGTCCCCACGAGAGTTACCGCGCCCGGTAGGCACACCTTTATTTTTAATACGTATTGTCTCACCGTGTTTTACTCCAGCAGGTACCTTAATTTCTTCATCACCGTCTAAAGTTGCTACTTGCTGAGTAGATCCTAGCAGCGCATCTGAAAGTTTTAGAGACAGGGTAGAAACCAAGTCGTTCCCTTGGCGACGGACAGTATCGTCAGAACGAACGTGTAGTTTGATGTACAGGTCACCAGCTTGGCCATTTTGAATAGCCTCACCTCGTCCAGACATGCGAATTACTTCGCCGTTTTCGATTCCGGCCGGAACCTTAATCTCAATTTCTTCGTTCTTTTTCAGAACGCCTTCACCACGGCATTCCTTACACTTTTCTTTTGGCACCTTACCTCGTCCGTGACAAGTGGCACACTCTCGTACTGTTTGGAAAGTTCCAAGTACACTCTGTCGTGTCTCGCGAATCTTTCCTTGTCCATTACAAGTATTGCAGTTTGTTGTTTCGGTACCTGGTTCAGCACCACTTCCGTCACAAGTATCACAAGTCGAATTTTTACCCAAGACTACCGTACGAGTTACCCCGAACACCGCCTCTGAAAAATTAAGCTCAATATCAATTGAGATGTCATGACCGCGACGAGCTTGCTGACGCCCACCAAAACCAAAGCTCTCAAAAAGGTCTCCCAAATCAAACTCCATTCCTTGACCACCAAAGCCGCCCATTTGTGACCAATCAAAACCGCCAAAGCCACCGTTTCCAGCTCCTGCTCCAGCGCCATTAAAGGCGCGCCCATACGTGTCGTACTCGGCACGCTTCTTTTGATCACTTAAGACCGAATAAGCTTCACTCACCTCCTTGAATTTAGCCTCGTCACCAGTTTTTTTATCTGGATGGTACTGACTAGCTAACTTGCGAAAAGCCTTCTTGATGTCATCTTGAGTGGCCCCTCGTTCCACTCCTAGTACTTGATAGTAGTCTTTCATGCTGTGAGTTTAACACGTTTCTCCCTACTTCTCTTCTTCGTCCTTTTTGTCCTCTGTTGGTTCACTTTCTGGTGCTCCACTGGCCTGCTCTGCTTCATTTGCAGCTTGTTGCATCACCTCACCAATCTTTGATAGTTCGGCCGATAGCTCTTGTGTTTTAGCTTCAATTTCAGTTACGTCGTCTTTATCCTTCACTTCACGCAAAGCTGTAACCTTTGCTTCGATACCTGATTTGATCTCATCGGTAATCTTGTCTTTGTAGTCATTGAGCGATTTTTCTGCAGTGTAAACTGCCTGATCTGCAATATTGCGTACTTCTACTAGCTTTTTCTTTTTTTCGTCTTCGCCAGCATGTGCTTCTGCGTCTTGCTTCATCTTTTCGATATCCTCTTCAGATAAACCGGAACTTGCTTCAATGCGGATAGATTGTTCCTTGCCAGTAGTTTTGTCTTTTGCGGTTACATTCAAGACACCGTTTGAGTCAACGTCGAATGATACTTCTACCTGGGGTACACCACGTGGTGCTGGAGGGATACCATCTAAGATAAAGCGACCGAGGGACTTGTTGTCGTTAGCCATTGAACGTTCACCTTGAACGATATGGATCTCTGTTGAAGTCTGGTTATCAGCGGCAGTAGAGAATACTTGTGACTTATGAGTTGGGATGTGAGTGTTTTTCTCAATCAACTTAGTGTTTACACCACCCATGGTCTCAATACCTAGTGAAAGCGGGATCACATCTACGAGAGTAATGTCTTGTACGTCACCCTGGAAAATACCAGCCTGGATAGCAGCACCAAGCGCCACCACTTCGTCTGGGTTAATAGACTTATTTGGTTCCTTTCCGAAGTATTCTTTCACTCGCTCAACGATCTTCGGCATACGGGTTTGACCACCAACCATGATAATTTCGTCAATATCCTCCTTCTTAAATGGAGAAGCCTCAAGAGCACGCTTAGTGATCTCCATCGCACGATCAATATATTCGTCTGCTAGTTCTTCTAGTTTGGCACGAGTTAACTTGATCAACATATGCTTAGGACCTTCAGCACCAGAGGTAATGAAAGGAATGTTAATCTCAGTCTCCATTGCTGAAGATAGTTCCAACTTTGCCTTTTCAGCCGCTTCATCTAGACGCTGTAGTGCCAACTTGTCGGTACCTAGATCAATTCCCTCTTCTTTTTTAAATTCAGCAATCATCCAACGTACGATCTCTTGGTCGATATCGCGACCACCCATGTGTGCATCACCGTCAGTAGACTTCACCTCAACCACATCGTCACCAACTTCTAGTACTGTCACGTCAAAAGTACCACCACCGAAGTCGAAGACTACTAGTTGTTCATCTTTTTTCTTATTAAATCCATAAGCCAAAGCAGCGGCTGTTGGCTCATTGATGATGCGCTTCACTTCAAGGCCGGCAATTTTACCTGCATCTTGGGTAGCCTTACGCTGCATGTCGTTAAAGTAGGCAGGTACAGTAATCACCGCTTCAGTGATTTTCTCACCTAGCTTTGCCTCAGCATCAGCCTTAAGCTTTGAAAGGATCATGGCTGAAACTTCCTCTGGGCGATAATCTTTGTCGGCCATCTGTACTGACACACCACCTGACTCACCTTCCTTTACTTCGTAAGGAACGATCGCCTTATCTTTTTGTACTGCCTCTTCACTAAAAGAGTGGCCCATGAAGCGCTTAATACCATAAATAGTGTTGTGTGGGTTGGTAACAGCCTGACGCTTGGCAATTTGCCCTACCAAACGTTCGTTTGTTTTAGAAATAGCCACCACAGAAGGCATGGTACGTGTACCTTCTGCTGTCTCGATGATTTGTGGTTCACCAGCCTCAATAACAGCCATAGCTGAGTTAGTTGTTCCTAGGTCAATTCCCAATATTTTTGCCATAAATATAAAATTGTTTAGTTTCTAAAGTTATCCTTGCCAAACTCCTACCGCTACTCGGGCTGGTCGTATCACAGTGTCTTGTAGTTTATAACCACGCTGGATTACCTTCACTATCTTATGATCCTCTGCTTCTGTATCTACCGGAATGTTTTCTACCGCTTCGTATTCCTGAGGGTCAAAATCAGCACCCGCTTCACCGATTGGAGTTACTCCGTAATTCTTTAGTATGGAGGAAAGCTGAGAATTAATGCCATTTATACCTTTTTGTAGGTTGGCCGGAGCTTCCTGAAACGACTGGTCAGCCAAAGCCATCTCGAAACTATCACACAAAGGTAATAATTCCTCGATATGAGCCATTAAAGCTCGCTCGCGATCTTTTACTTTTTCTTCATCAAGCCGCTTACGAGCGTTTAAAAAGTCAGCCTTGGCTCGTTGTAATTCTTCCAAATTAGCCATCTTGTCAGCTTCACACTGTTTCAATTTGGCGCGTAATTTCTTTACCTTGTCATCTATGTTCTCCTCGATGTCTTCTAATTCGGCATCTTCCATAACAGTCTCTACTTCCGCAACGACATCGTTTTTCTCATCGTTTTTCTCCATAGCTACGGCATTATAACGTTGAAAAAGTCCGCTGTCAAAAACGCGCGGCTTCGCCGCGCGTTCATCTTATATTTCATCCGCCATGACTGCCCGCCAGTCATAGATGACGTACTGGGTGCCATAACCATCGACCGCTACCCGTAGCAGAACAGCCTCCGCACCCAGAATCTGGCGTGCTACCAGAGCGTGAATTGTCACCAGCGCTCCATCTGCAAATTTACGGCAGCCAGGTATATGATCAGGTTTAGATTGTTCAGTTTTTTGATTCAACAGAATATCAAGATTCTCTGGCGAATCACAAAACCAAACCGTTGGCGACATTATTTTTGTTTGTCCGACCAATCTTTCTGCAGACTGTACCTCCGTAACACTTTCCATATAGAAAAGAATGAAGGTAATAACCGTCGCAAGTATAATCTTTAAAGCAACCACGACTCATCCCTCCGTTTGTTTCTCTTTTAAACATACACCTTTAGTCACAAAATTCAACAAAAAACCAGCCGTCGAAACGGCTGGCTGTCGATGGACATACGTTCGTGAATTTCTAGTCTTTTTCTAAAAGACCTTTGCCGAAGCGTTCGCCAGGCATGAAATCTTTGTAACTCAGTTTGGAGTCGAGTTTTTGACCGGTATTTTTAAGTTCTTCGACCATACCCCAAAAGAGGTCTTTCTGTGCATCTATAAGTTTTTCTAGAGTGTGCTTTTGGTCCCTTTCTTCTTCCCCGAGTTTTTCTTGTGACTGAAGAGATTGAATCTGACTAAAGCTACGATCCAATCCAATCGCCGCTTTTCGGACAACAGTCAGACTACTTTTGTGATCGATTTGCGTAAGCAGGGCACGAAGATGAGTAAGCGACTTTTTTTGCTTTGTTAATTCATCAGAAGCCACGGCCACACCAAGAAAAGCAAGCATGCATAGAGAAAAATGTACCCCCGTAGGAAGTAGCCACCATAGCCAATTCCAATCGGAAGCAAGCTCGATCTGAATTAGAACATAACCAACTTCTGCAGTAGCAATAAACACAAGGATCATTGCGTAATAAGCAACTTTGTTGATGCTCAACATTTGAATGTACTCCATTCCTATTTCCACCACTATGCCTATCCA
>JBNLFP010000057.1:0-1953 GCA_050305595.1 Minisyncoccia bacterium | reverse complement strand
GAAAGCGGCGCATGCGCCGCTGAGGCTTGGTGCTATAATCACTTTTCACTAGTGAACTTGTAATGGGGCACTTTTGGAGGAGTGTAGTAGTCTGACCCCATTACCTCAAAAGAGCGACCAGCAGTTTCTGCCGTGTGCCCGTCTGCTCGTGACGCGTGATCAACATCGTCCGATTTACGAGATGTATATGTTTGTTCATAAGCCCGTTCACCCGACATGATGGCCTCCATGGTTCAGGTCTAACCACTTTATAACTCTTAGTAACCGCTATCGCAAGTGCATAAAAAATACTCTGCGTTATACTGCTGTGATGACAGAAATCCACTGTATAGTAAGCGGTAAAGTTCAAGGTGTAGCGTATCGCGTTTATATACAAGATGCCGCCACTGAGTTGAATATATCAGGCTTCACCCGTAATTTATCTGATGGTACCGTAGAAGTGGTAGCACAGGCGGAACCTTCTTTGTTAAAAGATTTTGTAGAATATCTACACGAGGGGTCACTTTTGTCAGAAGTAGAGGCAGTGGCAGTAGAGTGGTGTTCAGCCAAAAAGATGTATGATGATTTTTCCATAAGACATGACTAATCCGGAAATTATTTTTGAAGACAATGACGTACTGGTAATAAACAAACCAATTGGTTTGTTAGTGCATGGTGAGGGTGCGGATCCTAAGGGGACAGTAGTTGAATGGTTTTTACGTCATTCACCGGAGGCGAAAGGGGTGGGGGAGCCACGAATAAATAATGATGGTGAAGAGTTAGAACGATCAGGAATAGTGCATCGTCTCGATAAAGAAACATCCGGAGTGATGATCTTGGCTAAGAATCAAGATGCTTTCACTTTTCTTAAGGATCAATTCCAAAATCGTTTAGCGAAAAAAGAATACTGGGCTTTAGTTTACGGAGCTATGAAGGAGAGGTGGGGAACTATCAATCGTCCGATTGGACGTAGCGCTAAAGATTGGCGACGTCGTTCAGCTGAGCGTGGCGCAAAAGGTCAAAAGCGTGACGCGGTGACCGATTGGGAGTGTTTGTTGACCGGTCTTTACGAAGGAGAAAAATTTTCGATCCTAAAGCTGTTACCAAAAACCGGTCGTATGCACCAACTGCGTGTGCATCTAAAAGCCGTTGATCACCCTATAGTAGGAGATGGATATTATGCGGGGTCCCGTTTAGAACAGTCGAACAATCTTGGTCTGGAACGTCTGGCTTTACATGCCCACAAACTCCAAATAAACTTACCAAACGGGGAAGAGAAAGAGTTTGTAGCCCAAATACCAGAAAATCTAGAAAAAGCCGCTGAACGCATTGCGAAATAGACTTTCCTGTGTTAATGTACGCCCACTTAATTTGAACAATATTATGAATTCCACTCTAGCAGGCGTTGCCGTTTCACCGGTTAACATGGAGGATCGCAAGAATCTTGGTATTAAAGCCGGAGATACAGTGCGTGTTCACCAAAAAATCGAAGAAAAAGGTAAGACCCGTATTCAGGTTTTTGAAGGTTTGGTATTAGCTCGTAAGCACGGAAATGAACCAGGCGCTACTTTCACTGTCCGTAAGGTGGCTAGCGGTGTTGGTGTAGAGAAGATCTTCCCTCTATATTCTCCACTGATCGACAAGATTGAGATCGTTAAGCGTTCTAAAGTTCGTCGTTCTAAGCTTTACTTCATTCGTGATAAGGTGGCTCGTGAGATTAAGCGTCAGATGCGTCGCATGAGTTTGGTATCTATGGGTACTGAGTCAGAGATGGAAGCAGCTGCTCGCGCAGAACAAGAGGCTAAATTAGCAGAAGAGGCTGCGAAGAAGGCTGAAGAAGAAGCTCTAGCCAAGAAAGCTGAGGAAGAAGCAAAGGCAGCAGAAGCTGCTAAAGAGGAAGCTCCAGTAGAGGAGAAGGCAGAAGAAACTCCCACAGAAACTGAAGAAAAGAAAGAGGAGTAAGGAAATAAACAA
>JBNLFP010000056.1:0-3632 GCA_050305595.1 Minisyncoccia bacterium | reverse complement strand
AGGACAACCCTTCGACAGTAGAGTGTTGGATAGAGCGGTAATGTTGCACGCACTTTATCCAGATTTGGTGATCAGTGTAGATGGGGGTGTTAGTAGAGAAACAATTGCAGATTTAAAGAAGGTTGGGATTCAACGCTTTGTATCTGGTTCAGCAATTTTAAAATCTGATGATCCTAAACAAACTTACAAAGAGTTGTTGAAAATTGTTTCTTAGTTACAAGTAAGGGTGGGTTATAATTAGCATAATGAGGTATCTGTCTGACACAGAAATTGTTCGTTTGGAAAAGCAAGCTAACGCTATACGTAAGAGCGTCATTGAGTCTCTTATTGCTGCAAAAAGCGGTCACACAGCTGGGCCACTAGGGATGGCTGATATATTTACTCTTCTTTATTTTGAGATTTTAAAACAAGATCCTAAAAATCCAGAATGGCCTGACCGAGACCGTTTGGTTTTATCAAATGGTCATATTTGTCCTGTACTTTATGCCACAATGGCACACCGCGGATACTTTCCAGTTGAAGAGTTAAAAACTTTACGTAAGTTTGGTAGTCGCCTTCAAGGACACCCACACCGTGCCGCGTTGCCTGGTTTGGAAACTTCTTCTGGTCCATTAGGAAGCGGCCTGTCTCAGGCGGTAGGTATGGCACTAGGACTGCGCATGAATAATCCCTACACTTCTCAGTACGTATATTGTTTGATGAGTGATGGTGAATTGGAAGAAGGACAAACCTGGGAGGCTGTTATGTTGGCAGCAAAAGAACGATTGCACAACTTGGTTGCAATTATTGATCGCAATGCAATTCAAATAGATGGTTATACAGAAGATGTAATGCCGTTAGAACCACTTCGAGAAAAATTTGAAGCATTTAACTTTGATGTGCAGGAGGTAGATGGTCACAATATGCGCATGGTGGCTGACGCTATCGGTAAAGCGCAAGCGGTCTATAGTCAACCGTCTGTTATTATTGCGCATACAATTCCTGGTAAGGGTGTTGATATTTTTGAACGAGATTACCGTTGGCATGGAAATCCTCCAGGTAAGGGGCCAGAAAATATTGTAAAAAAGTCCGAACAAGGAAAAGAGGCTTTGAGGCGCTTACGCACACTTGATGGACTGATCGATAATGAGGCACTGTAAACATTATGAAAATTGCAAGTCACTTAAATCCAAAAATATTCGCTGAAGACATAGAAAGTGCACCAACACGTGATGGTTTTGGTGTTGGTTTAAAGGAAGCTGGAGAAAAAAATGAAAATATTGTTGCTTTAACAGCAGATTTAACTGAGTCAACCCGCACTCATCTTTTTGCCGAAGCATTCCCAGAAAGATTTATCGAGTGTGGTGTCGCAGAACAAAACATGGCTTCTGTAGCATCTGGTTTGGCCGCTACGGGTAAGATTCCTTTTATTGCCTCCTACGCGATGTTTTCACCAGGACGCAGTTGGGAACAGATTCGGACAACGATCGCCTACAATGACCAAAATGTAAAAATTATGGGTGCTCACAGTGGTGTGTCGGTTGGTCCTGATGGCGCAACTCACCAGGCAGTAGAAGATATTGCTATCATGCGTGCAATGCCAAACATGGTTGTACTTGCACCATGTGATGAAATCGAAGCAAAGAAAGCGGTTTTGTGGGCAGCGGAATATAAAGGACCAATCTACATCAGATTAGGACGGTCTGCTGTACCAACAGTGACTTCAATTAGTAGTCCGTTCGAGTTTGGTAAGGCAGAGTTAGTAGTAGAACCCGGGGAAGAAAAGGAGAAAAAAGTCGGTATAGTGACCACTGGTTCAATGCTACATAACGCAATTCTGGCCGCTAAAGAATTGGATGAACAAGGGATTGGCGTGTCAGTGTTGCATATGCCAACTATCAAGCCGTTGGATGAGGAAGCTTTGTTGAAACTAGCCCAAACAAATGATTTTTTAGTAACCGTAGAA
Organism: Minisyncoccia bacterium; assembly: GCA_050305595.1. GTDB lineage: Bacteria > Patescibacteriota > Minisyncoccia > Phycocordibacterales > UBA918 > OLB19. The sequence goes on along the minus strand of JBNLFP010000056.1, from coordinate 1,687 downwards.
GAGCATCAGGTCACAGGAGGTCTAGGAGGAGCGGTGACCGAATACCTAAGTACAGTCAACCCAACAAAAATAATTCGTCTTGGTGTCCAGGATCAGTTTGGTCAGTCAGGTACTCCAGAAGAACTAATCTCTCACTACGGCATGGATGCAAAGAGTATAGTTGCCGCGATAAAGAAATAACAAAAAGCGACCGAATCGGTCGCTTTTTGTTTTAACTAATCTTTCTAGCTTTGTAGTCAGCCGGGGCGTTTTTGAGGAATTCTTCTAGCTTTTCACGGGTGAGAAGACCTTCTTGTGCCCCTACGTATTGCACTACCGACATGGAGTTGATTGGTGCCCAAGTAAGAGCTTCGGCAGGAGACAAACCAAGAATAATAGCGGAAGTGAAGGTGGAGGCAAATGAATCTCCGGCACCAGTACGATCAACCGGTTCTTTTGGATCGGGATACATTGGCATAAACCATACAGAGTCATCAGGCTCTAGGGTGTAAGCACCATTAGGTCCATCAGTAATGACTGGAATCTTAGGGCCTAACTTTTTCATTGAACGAAGTAGGGTGGCTATGTCGTCTTCTTTAGTACCCAAGATGCGCATAGCTTCTTCTTTGTTACAGAAAAATATTTCGGTTACTTCGTATAACTCCCTTAGTTTTTCTGCACCCAGGCGAAGTTGGAAGGTGCCAGGTTGGAAGACTAACTTAGTTTCTGGGTTTTTCTTAACGTAGTCAGCAATTTCAAAATGAAAATCAATACCCGTTTCTCCGATGGAAGAAAAGTACAAATACTTTGGTGGTGTACCAAAGTCAGGTAAAAGGTAAGGATACTCTTCGTGTTTAATTAAAATTGTTCGTTCGGCGCCATAGCGAAGTACGTAATGATAATTAGTGATCTTGCCTTCGTGTTGCTTTACATAATCAGTAGCTACACCTTCTTTACGAAGTTGATCCAGACAATCTTTACCATTACGGTCATGACCTATGTTAGTCACTAAAGCTGACTTAAGGCCTAACCTAAAGGCAGAAACGGCAGCGTTAGGACTGTTTCCTACGGCCGGTACTACAGTTACATCTTTATAAGGCAGTTTGTCACCGAAGTTCATCATTAACTGACATGGTTTTCCTTCAATATCACAAACTACAGTTGCGTCCTTCTCGGACAAATCAATAAAAGCGTCAGTGGTTATGTCACCAATCGCCACAAAATCATACTCTTGCATGACTTAATGTTAACACTCTTCGGCAGTGTTATAATTGGTACCAGTTGACAACAGTTGTTGAAAGAAACTAAATCCAATAAATATGACTATTACACTCAATGTCGAAGACCGTTCTGAACGTGGTAAACGCCTGAAAGCTCTCCGTGACGCTGGTAAGCTACCGGCTGTTGTGTATGGAGCCAAGACAGACACTCAGGCAATTTCACTTGATCAAAAAGAATTTTCTAAAGCTTTTCGCGAAGCAGGTGAATCTACTGTTTTGGTATTGAAGGGTTTGGATGAAGATAAAGAAGTGTTAGTGCATGATGTTAGCTACAACCCAATCAAAGGAGCGATTGATCACGTAGACTTCTATGCTGTAACTAAGGGCGCAAAAGTGACGGTTAATGTACCGATTGTTTTCGTTGGCGAAGCTCCGGCTGTTAAACTCGGAGGTTCTCTTACCAAAGCTCTTCACGAAGTAGAGGTTAC
>JBNLFP010000055.1:0-2964 GCA_050305595.1 Minisyncoccia bacterium | reverse complement strand
AAGGACGACATTCTTGGTGCCTTCAGCGAATCCGAGGCGGCTGCTTTGAGCGAACTGGCCGATAGCGCTAGTACTACCATTAATTCTCACTTACTCCTTCGCTTACTAGACGCTGCTGATCAAACTGGTCGTACTCAGTTGCCACACTTGCCACTTGAGGTAGCGATTATCGATCTATGCACCAAGACAGCTTAAAGAAGATTTATTTTATTCGTCACGGTCGCACTAAGGCCAATGGTAGTTTGGTTTTTCAAAAGCCGGAAGAACCACTAAGCGACATTGGTCGTAACCAAGCGGTGGTTGTCGCTACTTGGTTAAAGGGAGAGGGGATAGATACATTAATGAGTAGTTCTTTTCCGCGGGCAGTTGAGACGGCTTCTATTATTGGTAAGCAGTTAGGTTTGCCGGTGATCGAGACAGACTCGGTGGTAGAGCTGCATCGACCGAAATCTCTCTACGGTCGAAGTTATTTCTCGCCACGTGTCCTTGGTTATGTATGGCAATTATATTGGCACAGTGAAAATCCTTCCTGGCACTATGAAGGAGCAGAAAATATTTCCATGGTCCGTGAGCGCATAGAAACAGCCAAGCAAGAAATACTAGCTGAAGAAGGAGAGAGGATGGTAGTTGTCTCACACCGTTTCTTCATCGCTTTATTTGTGATTGCAGTTTGTGCCAAAGGTCCGCTTAAACTTCCCAGTATTTTCCGACAGCTATTAATTTTCTTTAAAGCCAAGAATACAGCCGTCTTTAAATTTACCGTCGATACTAAAGCGGCAGACAGTACCTGTAAGTGGCTCTACCAAGGAATCCAAAAGACTCACTAGAAGCAAAAAGGCCCGAGCTGCGCTCGGGCCTTTTTATTACTGGTACTTTTCTGCGTTTTCCTTAGACATGAATTTGAACATGTTGCCGCCACAGTTCTGACAAGTACCTTTGGCAGAGTAGCGATTGTTCTTCTCTTCAATCTTAATATTTTCCATGGTCTGCATCGTCGGTTTGTTATTCTCATCTCGACACTTCATGCAGAGAGCCTGTAATGGTTCGCTCATAATTATTGAAGTTATGTATAACCTTTTAATAGTAGCATAAATGACCGAGTAAATAGCTATTTGACTTATCCTTAACAACGTGTTACTTTAGTCGAACGCTTTTGAATCTCGTGTGGGGTGAGAAAGCCTGGGAGGCTTTCAGATATTCTCTCCTACATTAAATTTCCGCACCCCGAAATACCCAGGTGTTTCGTCTAATAAAATCTATAAATGCAAACAACAACCAGCCGTAACAGACGGCGTAGTAATGATGTTGCTAGAGGGAATGGAAACCGTTTCCGTTCATCTCGCAACTTTCGTAGCGGTGGCCGATCTTTCCGAAGTTCAGGTTCACGCACAAAACGTAAACTGCCGACCTTTAATCCGTCACAGTTTATCAACCTTAATCCTGTCGAACAGGTAACAGAGGAGTACACACCAAAACACCGCTTTGGCGATTTTGGTTTGGACAAACAATTAGTTCATACTCTAAGTACTGTTGGTCTAAACACACCATCACCAATCCAGGACCAGATCATTCCTTTGATCTTAGAAGGCAAGGATGTGGTGGGCTTGGCTGAAACCGGTACTGGTAAGACAGCCGCTTTCTTACTTCCTCTTATCCAGAAGACACTCAAGCACTACAGTCGTCAGACTCTAATCCTCACTCCAACTCGCGAACTAGCGATCCAGATTGAACAAGAACTAAAGAAGTTGAGCAAAGGATTTAAGATCTACTCAACTGTATGTGTGGGTGGTGCTAACATTCGTCCCCAGATTCAGGGTCTTCGTCGTAAGAATCACTTCGTTATCGGTACGCCAGGACGTATTACCGACCTGATCGAGCGTAAGTGCTTCAAGACTAAGGATGTAACTACCGTGGTACTCGACGAAGCTGACCGTATGCTTGATATGGGATTTATTAACCCGATCAAGGATATCTTGTCTACCATTCCAGCTGAGCGAGAGACTTTGTTCTTCTCAGCTACGATGGACCAAAAGACTGAAGGTCTAGTAGGAGACTTCTTGCGTGATCCGGTAACCATATCGGTAAAAAAGAAAGATGCTTCAAACAGCATCAAGCAGGATGTTATCTACTTCAAGGCAGATGATAAGTTTGAAACCTTGGCTGATCTATTTACCAAGGATGAGCTGAAGCGCGTGATTATCTTCGGTGCTATGAAGCACAGCGTAGAAAAACTTTCTAACGACCTAAGTCGAGCTGGTATTAAGTCAGAATCGATTCATGGTAACAAGAACCATGGTCAGCGCCAGCGTGCACTAAGTCGCTTCCAAAGCGGACAGGCACGAGTGATGGTGGCGACCGACGTTGCCGCTCGTGGTATCCACGTTGATAACGTATCGCACGTGATCAACTACGATTTGCCACAAACCTTTGAGGACTACATTCACCGTATCGGCCGTACTGGTCGTGGTAACCAAAAAGGGGAGGCAATAACCTTCGTCCCAGAGAAGAAATAACTAAAACAAAAAATCCGCCTTAGGCGGATTTTTTGTTACTCCTTAAATTTCACTGCAGTGCCGTATACCAACACCTCGGCTGCGCCGGCCATGATGGTTGAGGTGGTAAATCTGGTTGCCACTATGGCGTCCGCGTCCATTTCTTCTGCTTGTTCGACGGCACGGTCCAACGCTTCTTCTCGCGCGTCCTGCATCGCTTTTACATAACCGCGAATCTCACCGCCGATTAGGCTTTTTAAGCCGGCACCAATATCGCTGCCTAAGTGACGAGAGCGAATCGTGTTACCTCGCACCAAACCTAGCACCTCTTTAATTTCTTTTCCTGAAACGGTGTCAGTCGTCGCAACTAATATATTTTGATTTTTCATATTATTTGATTATAGCAATGAGGTTAAGTTAGTTGCAAAACAGCGATAATCTGGCAGTATAATAGCCACTTCATTCATATTGG
>JBNLFP010000054.1:0-2319 GCA_050305595.1 Minisyncoccia bacterium | reverse complement strand
GAGAAGTGAGGCCGAGTCCGGCGGCAATAGCTTGAGAAATGCGCATTATTTTGGTATATTAAAAGACAAACAGTCTATACTGCTCAGGATATAAATGTGTAATTTAAGAAACAAAGTGTGGGTGAAAGATCGGTGTTCTTTAGGTGCTTATGGCGTCTTTAAGAGCCTTGTGGGTGGTATTTATGCATGTAGAGTAGACTTTTGGAATCAAATACTAGTTCCTTGGCCACCCTGCTTTTTATCCACGACCTCGTGGTCATTGTAACCTGTATAGTTGCTTGCTTACGGTGTACGGCGGGACTGCTTTACTGGAAACAGCAAGTGATAAATGCTCCAGCGTGGGTCTTGAGACGCGAGGTAGTATTGTTGACACCTAGCGTCTTATACGCATCGTCGCCCACAGTTATCTCGGCTAATCTGGCCAGATCGGCGCCCAAAGGTGAAAATAGAAGTGTGTTTTCGGTTATCAATCTGGTGGGTAGTGATTGATTAGCATTCTGCCCGTCGAGCTCTGCGTTGTGTCACCTTAGCATTGTAGGATGTGTAACGTGTTTGCAGTCAGCAAGTTTTGGATGAAAGATACTTGAAACCATTTGAAATGGAACCTTTAGAGTGGCAAAACGGCTGAATAAGCTTATTATTGTTTTTTTTTTCTCCTGTTAATGGGTAAATGATACCGGTTGATGATTGAGCCTCACTCTGATACAGAAATTAAACGCTGATAATGTTTACATCTTTATTCCTACCTACCTCTGCAGCGCTGCTGGCGAGGATTCTCCTGAAAGAGAGACCATGGTGATCATTGGGCTGCTACGATACTAGTGCGTAGTGATGCTGGCGGTTGGTGTACGCTCGTTCCTACGACCTTTTCTAAAGCATGCAAGTTTCAAAGCCCTCTACCATGTGCGCTAATAACTCGTGTAGGTGTCCACGCAGGCCGCTTGGTCAGTCGGCCTGGACGGGTTAAATACCTAATTCGGGAAACAGTGTCTGATACGGATGCATACGCTCTTTTTGGAACTTGTCGATCTAACAAGCCGCAGACCGGGCCCGGAAGGGGGGGTTGGTACTTCTGAAAGAATTGTGACAGGCAGAGCCAGAGGTATATTGCCTTTGTAGGGTTTCTTTTGTTGTTGCCGTCGCCGCCGCCGTCCTCGTCGTCGGCATTGTTGTTATTAATGTCATATTTTGTTTTCTGTATCCGTTATAGTTTATTTATCAAGCAAACCGACCGCTTCAGACCGCTCCTGAGATTGCCCCCAAAGCAGTGATTCTATTTTCATGCTGGTAGCCATTAGTGAGCACGATCTGAAAAACCCTAAACAACATACCTGAGTCCAGTAGATTCCGTGTACGGTGGATGCTTCGATCAACGTTTTAGTCTTCTCGACAGAGATGGTGCTTTGTATTGTTCCTGGCGGTATATCTATAAAGTGATATGATTTGCCATGATTCGTCGAAACCTAGCTCTCGCATTAAATATTAGCCATAGCAACTGCAGGATAAAGGAAACATACGCTGAACGAGTTTAAAACTCCGGGCTTAAGGTACCACACAGTTCCCTCTCTGGTATATTGGCGGATGTAAACTGTCAGAGAATCGATGACTTCATCATGGTGAAGCGTCACAATGGGTGGGTTGTCCAGATGACATTCCAAGGACAAAACGTCTTAGGTTTGTCAGTCCTATCACAAGCATTAAAGCTGCATTTGATGTGAGTTCGCTATTGGCCCGTCTGGTGAGTTGCGGCTAATAAACTAAGGCTAGAAAATGGTAAGCTTGGCAATACGGCCAGGAACACAACAAAATAAATTTTAGTTAGGTAATATTTGTCATTTAACCTTCTATTTGATCAAAGCTTCTTGTAACTTCCTATCTTAGCTGGTGTGCGGTTATGCTAGTGATGAACCAGTTGTAGGGTATCTCCGATGCTATAAAGTTACGTAGGCCGCTCTCCCAGGGTCGACAAATCTTATAATGATATCAGAATTTAATAAGGCTTGCCTTTCAAGAAAATATATACTATACTATTCACGTAGCTCTGGCGCGCGCAGCTTCAGTGGTAGTTCGCCACTCAGCTGCCCCCATATACAGACGATGAGTTTCAGGTCGCTCGCTATCCCCCCCCAATACGGACCTGTCATGCTGGTCGGGGGAAGCCATCGAAGTATATTTCACTAGCCTTACGGACCTTGGAAAGGATTAGCATCTAAGAAGATCGGATGAGGTGACACTAAAACAAATTTGTAAAGACCTCTTACCACCCTCCAATACGCCTTTTGCAAGCCTGGCTAAGACAACAAGACGGGGCCGCAGCAT
>JBNLFP010000053.1:0-6716 GCA_050305595.1 Minisyncoccia bacterium | reverse complement strand
CTAAATTCATCCGAATTTAAAATGGCCGCTAGATTTTCCAACAATTCTTCAGGCTCTTGGTTGAATAGTGTTTTTAAACTACCCCCTCCAATAAGGTAATAGTTGATAGTTTTTTGTTTTTCTATTTCTATGTAATTAACTGCCAGACCAAAATCTGTTTCAAACTTTTTTGCTAGAAGTGCGGTATTTCGCAGCACTTGCTGTTCAGTCAAAATTTTATTTAATTCTGGAGCGCGATCTGAATCCTTGTAACGCCAAAACGCACTGCCTGAAAGCGGTGGCGCAACAGCAAAAGCGTACCCGTCTATATCAATAAACAAACAAGTATCGGTGTATGCATCACACCACAAAGCGTACGGGAGATATTCTTCAACCTGAATTTGTAAAGTATTACCACCAATCTCATCGACAGTAACTGATTTCACTCGTGGCAAATTATCTATCGCTTCTGTTAAACCTGCTTTTGGATAGGTCCACATAAAACTTCTAGGAACCAGTTTGTAGTATGAACCCACCAGGAAGGACATTGCCGTGCTGCGGACTTCATCATGCTTGATAGTTTGTCCACCTGACACTTCGATAGTATCAATATTCAGAGACGTAAGGTGTGAAATGTACCAAACTCCATACCCAAATAAACCCAAAAGTAAAAAACAGCATAGACCAATAAAAATCTGTTTAAAAAGTATCAGTCGCGGAGAATTTAGCGATCTAGAACGTTTTTTTCTAAAGACTGGTGACATTGGCGGTATTTTAGCATAGAACCCCAATTTAAAAGGCGGGCCTGCGGCCCGCCTTTTAAATTATTTACCATCTATTATTTCCTTCCCCATATACTTTTGCAACGCGTCTGGTATTTTCACTGTACCGTCCGCTTGTTGGAAATTCTCCACCAAAGAAACCAAAATACGAGGAGTTGGGATTGCAGTACAGTTCAATGAGTGAGCGTAACGTAACTTCCCTTCACTGTCTTTATAACGAATATTAAAGCGACGAGTTTGAAAATCATGGAAGTAAGAAGCTGAACTAATTTCACGATACTTTTCTTCTCCAGGTACCCACAACTCAATGTCGTACTTCTTTACCTGACCCTGACCCAAGTCACCGCCACAGTTAACTACTGTATGGTACGGAATACCGAGAGACTCAATAAACTCTTCGGTGTTGCGATTAAGCCACTCATGCCACTTAACACTTTCTTCATGACTAGCTTCACACAACATTACCTGTTCTACTTTATAGAACTCATGCACCCGAATCAGACCTTTCACATCCTTACCGTGACTACCCGCTTCGCGACGGTAGCATGGAGAGAAAGATAAATGCTTGATTGGCAGCTGTGCTTTATCGATCACGTCATCACTGTAGTAACCCATGGTAGAAACTTCACTAGTACCAATTAAGTAGTCTTCATCCTGAGTTTGAAATACATCTTCTGCTTCATTAGGTAGATGTCCTGTTCCATATAGATTCTGTTTGCGCACAATTGTAGGTGGCAACATCGGACTAAAGCCTTTTTGTAGGAAAAAGTCTTGTGCATAGTTCCAAATAGCCCAACTTAAACGAGCGCCATCATTCAACAGATAATACCCACGGAAACCGTGTACTTTTGAGCCACGCTCAAAATCAGCCATATTTAAGCTTTCCATGATGTCAATATGACTTTTGGCTTCAAAATCAAATTTAGTCTTTTCACCCCAAGTTTTTACCTCTACATTATCTTCATCACTGTCACCATCTGGCACAGTCATGTCTGGCACCTGAGGTACTTGTAACATAAGTTTTTGCCACTCTTCCATCAGAGGTTTTAGCTCCTCTTCATCTTTCTGAATGTCAGTCTTAAGAGTCTGCATGTCAGTAATCATCTGCTGACGCACAGAATCATCTGACGCATTAGCGATATTTCGCGAAGCTTCGTTTTGCTCGGCTTTCTTAGTCTCTAGTCGAGTCATGACCTCACGACGTGAGTCGTCAACCGTCACCAAGCGGTCTAGATCAATATCTATATGCTTTTTCTTGGCAGCCATCTTCACGATGTCTAGATTCTCTCGGATAAATTTAATGTCTAACATATTCAGCTCGTTATAGTTTCGAGAATTATACAATACCGCAAATCGGCATAAAGAAAAGAGATATTTACTTTTGAGACCGATTACCGCTTACACTCGACGAAAACAATATCATCACTATCACCATAGTCCTCTACACCGTTTGGACCCATGGAAAGAATTACACCGGAAATTGCTCCAGCATCGTTTGTATTATTACAACCAGTAGTTGCAGAGCCGCACTGATAGTCACCATCTATTATGTAGTCGTTACCCCACGGATCCTGAGTGTATTGAATATAATTCCAAACATTCGAGCTACTAGTTAATGTAGCTTCATTACCGTTATCACAAAGGTTAGTATCCGCACCATTTGGATATACACCCTCAGTATCTAACATAAGTTGAAGGCCGATTTTAATCTGCTTCAATTGGGAGTGTGCGGCTGCTACCTTAGACTTTTCCCTAGCCACATTGAGTGAAGCAAGAGCAATCGTTACCAAGAGAGTGATCACCGCCACCACCACCAACAACTCAATCAGAGTAAAGCCTCGGTGGCCCTTTATTTTATTTGGTTGGTTGAAAATAGACATAAGTAATCTGAAGATGATGACTGACTAAAGAGCACTGTCATCAATAATGTTATTAGGTAAGTAGGGTACGTCAGTGTTTATCTCAGGCTCACTGCCGCTAAAGGTCAACATGGTAATAAGGGCTAATACAAAACAAACTATAATGATAAGTACCATGGCTACCGTAGCCTGAGTTTGGTTTTTAACCAAACCACCAGAAAGTTTCATCACGATACTAGACATCACTGTAGTTCGTCCATTTGACGGTACTGCCCTACTGCGTGAGTATTGCTCGTTCTCAAAACGAAACTGCTTATTGTTTTGATTCATACAAACATTATAACGGCCCCTGCGCCGGTAGCAACGTATAAAAGTGGAGTAACTACATATGAACACAAGGTCATAGATACCACCAACCATCGAACGGACGTCAAGTATAATGACACTTATATGGTCTTTCCTATTACCGAAATAAAGGCTGCGGAATTTCCTTCGCTTTTGCGAGAAATTCCGCAGCCACCCAAACAGCTTAACTATCGTGGCATTTTGCCGCCGACCAATATAAAGCTTTTGGCTGTGGTGGGGTCACGACGTTACACCAATTACGGACGACAAGTTGTAGAACATCTCATTGCTGGTTTGGCCGGACATAATATAGGTATAGTTTCTGGTCTGGCCTTGGGTATTGATTCACTAGCGCACGAAGCGGCTCTAACAAACGGAATCTACACTTTAGCTATTCCAGGTGGAGGACTATCTGATCAAGCTATCTACCCTGCCCGACACAAAGGACTAGCAAAAAAGATACTAACTAATGGCGGCACCTTACTCTCAGAATACGGACCAGACTTTCGTGCTACAAAATGGTCCTTTCCAGAACGTAACCGGTTAGTGGCAGGAATGACGCACGCTACTTTAGTGATAGAAGCTGGTGAGAAAAGCGGTTCACTTATCACCGCCCGTCTGGCCAGTGATTACAATCGTGAACTATTAGTAGTACCGGGCAGTATCTTTTCTAGCAACTATCGTGGCACTCATCAATTTATGAAACTTGGCGCTACTCCAGTTACGGAAGCCAGTGATATTTTAGACGCGTTAAATATTGAAGTGAAAGAAAAAGCGCCGCAGCCTTTGGCTGCAGCGCTAACTCAAAACGAAACCAAGATTATTACCCTTCTTTCAGAACCACGTGAACGCGATACTTTAATTCGCCTACTAAATCTACCTACTAGCGATGCAGCAATTTTATTGATGCAAATGGAAATGAACGGTCATATTAAAGAAGATGGTGGAATTTATCGGAAAACATAGTGAGTTATCCTTATATTGACAAAGATTAGAATTCCTGTTTTACTACGCGCAGCAAGAAGGAGGCTTCATGTATAGCGACAACGAGCAAGAAACACTTGAAAAAAACCCCGCTCGATTGACTGGTGTTGAGGCTCTGCTGAAACACCGGGAGCATACCTGCAAATGGATTTTTGGAGAGCCCACATCGAACAATTTTTTCTTCTGTTCCAAAAAGGCGGAACATCGGTCATATTGTTCGGAACATGCGAGAAGAGTCTACATTCCACTCGCAGAAAGGAGAAAAAGACGCTTATATGATTAACGACTCACACAGCGAGCATTGCATGCTCGCTGTATTTGTTTTTTAGCTATTTTTTGCTTTTTCTACATATATATAGTATTTGTGTACCAATGTCTAAAACATTAGTAATCGTTGAGTCCCCTTCCAAAGCCAAGACTATTGGCAAATATTTGGGGAAAGACTACATAGTTAAATCTTCTGTGGGACACGTCCGTGACCTACCGAAGAGCAACAAAGACGCCGTCGATATCGAGGGTGGTTTTGTACCGCATTACATAGTCTCTCCGGGTAAGGAAAAGGTCATCAAAGAACTTCAAGAAGCTGCCAAGGGGGCTGATGCAGTCCTGCTGGCATCTGACCCCGACCGCGAGGGAGAAGCGATCGCTTGGCACGTGGCTGAGTTAATCAAAGGCTCTAATAAAAAACTAAAGCGTATTGTCTTTCATGAGATTACAGAGGACGCGGTTAAGGAAGCCATTAAGCACCCACGCGCTATAGATAAAAATTTGAAAGAGGCTCAGGAAGCTCGTCGCGTACTAGACCGTCTAGTGGGTTATGACCTATCAGGTCTGATCTGGAAAAAGGTGCGCTACGGCCTTTCTGCTGGTCGCGTACAATCCCCTGCCCTGCGTATATTGATGGAACGTGAGCGTGAAATACGTGCTTTTATACCAGACGATTACTTTGTCCTAACAGCGGATACTAAATTGAAAGATGGTTCCGTAGTACCTTTCGTGTGTTCTGAAGAACCAACTGAAAAAACTGAGGCGGAAAGAATTAAGAAAGTTGGTGAATCAAACGACTGGATTGTTAAGGAAGTAAAAGAAACTGAACAAAAGCGCAGTCCACGTCCCCCCTTCACCACCTCAACTTTACAACAAACCGCTTCCACTCGTCTTGGCTTCACTCCATCACGTACTATGCGTGCAGCACAAAAGCTTTATGAACAAGGACACATTACTTATATGCGTACCGACTCAGTGAACTTGAGCAAGACAGCTGTGTCACAAATTGTAGCTATCCTTCAAAAAGAGTTTGGTGAGGAGTACGTGCGACCACACGCATACAAAACCAAGAGCAAGTCTGCTCAAGAAGCTCACGAAGCTATTCGCCCAACCAACGCTGGTAAAGAAAGTGCTGGTAACACAGCCGATGAAAAGGCTCTCTATGACTTGATCCGCCGCCGAGCTGTTTCTTCACAAATGTCTGAAGCTAAAATCAAGCGTACTAAACTGATCACTAACTTGTCTGATTCTAAGGAAACTATTCCTGACTTTGCTTTGAACGGTTCTCGCGTTATTTTCGACGGTTGGTTGAAAATGGATGTAGCTGCTCGCGGTGAGGATGTCGAAGTGCCAGCTGTCACCACTGGAGACAACGTGTCTGTGAAGGAAGTAGCAATCGAAGCTAAACAGACAATGCCACCAAACCGTTATACAGAAGCTGGCTTGATTAAAGAGTTGGAAAAACGTGGTATCGGACGCCCTTCTACCTACGCATCTATCATGCAGACTCTTAACGATCGTGGTTATGTAGAGAAGCAAGGACGCACCCTAATTCCAACTGATACCGGCGATGTTGTTTCTTCTTTCTTGGAAGAACACTTCCCTACTTATATCTCTGATACCTTCACCAGCGACATGGAAGATGAACTGGATGAAATAGCGTCAGGCGATCGTGAGTATGAAAAAACTCTTAGCGATTTCTACAAACCATTCCATAAAGAAGTTGCGAGCAAGGAAGATATTGAGAAGTTGACCAACCTCGGTCCAGCACCAAAGGAATTCCCGTGCCCTATTTGTGGCAAAGACATGGTGATTAAGCTCGGTAAAAACGGTAAATTCCTTTCTTGCAGCAACTTCCCTGAGTGTGATGGCGCACGCTTAATCGACGGTTCTGAAATCAAAGATGAAGAGCCAATTGGTAAGCACCCAGAAACTGGTGAAAATATATATGTATTGAATGGTCGCTTCGGGCCATACGTACAGCTCGGTGAAATGCCAGAGCCAGTTAAAGGCAAGAAAAAGTCTGAACAACCAAAACCTAAGCGTGCTAGTTTACCTGCTGGGAAACTGCCAGAGGATGTGACTCTGGAAGATGCGGTTCACTACTTGGTACTGCCACGAGAATTAGGAGAACATCCAGAAACTGGAGAACCAATTATTGCCAACATCGGCCGCTTTGGTCCTTACATTGGTCATGTGAAAGATTTCCGATCACTGAAAGAAAAGGACGGTGACGATCCATACACCATCACCTTAAAACGCGCCTTGGAAATATTCGCTAAACCAAAGCAAGGTCGTAAGGGAGAGAAGGTGTTGAAAGAACTTGGTCCACACCCTAAAACTAAAAAACCTTTGGTGGTTTATGAATCAAAGTCTGGTCGTTACTTACGTAAAGGATTCAAGAGAATCATGTTGCCTGACGACGCTAAGATAGAAAAATTCACTATAGAGGATGCGGTGAACTTACTCTCTATTAGTTAGGTAATAAAGAGAAAAGCGG
>JBNLFP010000052.1:0-10812 GCA_050305595.1 Minisyncoccia bacterium | reverse complement strand
AGCATATAGGCACGTACCCGCTCCATTTGTTCCAGTGGAATTTCTTCCGGAACGATAACTTCGATGACTTCCATTTTGATCTCCTTTATTCGATGAACGCGATGCGGCTGTAATAGTCGATAACCCGTGCCATCGGTATCATGTTGCCGTAGCCGGACATGCCGAGAATACTTGCGCGGCGGGAGTCTTCCATGCCCAGCTGAGCGCAAACTTCGGCGCAACTAACTCCGTGTGAGTTCAGCTTTTCTTTGAACGTCTTACCTTCGGTATTTTCGCTGATCAAGCCGTTTTCGTAGAGACCGAGGGCCAAGAGTTGAAACACAGTGTGTTTAGCTTCGATCCATTGTAGAAATGCGAAGTCCTGAAACCAAGGGTAGTTGTCCAATCCCGTGATTACTGTCTTGTATTGGCTGTGGCAAGACAAATCATTACGCAGAATGGACATGCCAAGTGGTGTCATTTTCGAGCCGAGCTTTAGCTCGACTCGTTCCGGTAGTTCATAAATAATCATTACCCTACTCCTCTTTTCTGGTGCGATAATACTGATTAAATTACACATAGTCAATGCCACGGGAGTAAAAAAGCTTCCCTTTTTACTAAATTTACTTTATAATGCCGCCCACATGGCCCTATCGTCTAGCGGCTAGGACGCTGCCCTCTCACGGCAGAAACCGGGGTTCGATCCCCCGTAGGGTCACTAAGTATATATAAAAACATCAGCTCAGGCTGATGTTTTTATGTTTCATATCCCCCGTAGTCCTACGGGTAAACAGCTTGGGAGACTGTTAATGTGCATGTCTTACATAACAAAAAGACCGGTCATATGACCGGTCTTGTTTTATTGTCGTTTTTTTTGTTGTAAACCTGCTGGTCTCACTGATTGCAATTCCAGGCGAATTGCTGGTGTGTCTGTGAAGTGTAGAGCTCGACAACGTATTCTGGTAAACCGGGCTCGTCTGCACCGACGACGCCAACGTCGTAACAGGTAGAGCCACTTCAGCATTTTCTTCTCCTCTTAATTCAGAAGGAACTGGGCTTCAGCGTAGGTGAAGTCCATTGGCTGGATGAGCTTTTGATGAGCAATCCTAACCGAATGAATTTGTCCTTCGATTTCCCTTTCCCAGAACCGTAAAAATTTGCGCAGTTCAGGGAACTTCGGTGCCAGGTCTTCGGTTTGCCAGATGAAAGTCTGCAGAAGCTTCTCGTGATCCGGTATGTGGTAAAGGATCTCTGTAGTCAACAGACCAAAACCAAGCATTCTTTTTTGGAAGTCTTCGCTACAATACATGGTTCCACCTCTTTTTCTCTTACTCTCTACAGGGTAATCTTATTTAAAGTAGCTGTAAAGTCTCGCATAACAAAAGGCCGGCGCGTAGCGCCGGCCTTTTGTTATGTTTGAGATGGATTAATTAATCAGTCTCAAAGTGACGAGTGCTGCCACAAACTAGAGTGTCATCATCGTCCTCATCTTCGTACTCAACACAGATCTGGAAGTAATAGTCAGTATTATCGTCTAGACCATTTACAGTCAGTGTGTAGCTAGAGCTGCCGTCAAGATCAGAATCAATCTTATGCTTCTGCAGATCATCGCCGTCCTCGTCCACATCGTTGTATGAGTCATAATCATCTTCAACGTCGTCAATTTGACTCTCGTCTTCTCCGTAAACAAAGAATACAATTCCGTTGTCGAAGTCGTTCATGTCTATATAACCGCGTAGTTTAGCACTGTCATCGTCGATGCTAGTTGCTGCGTATGTAGTAGCTTCCGGTTCGTCATCGTTGCTTGATGAACCGTCATCGTCGGTAGTGAAATCTTCTACGTCACCACACTCAAGTGTGTCATCATCATCCTCATCTTCGTACTCAACACAGATGATGAAGTAGTAGTCAGTGTCTTCATCAAGTCCTGAAACACGCTTGCTGTAGTTTTCGTCTCCATCAAGGTCGTTGTCTACTAGAACTTTCTGTAAATCATCACCATCTTCGTCTACATCGCTGTATGAATCGAAGTCGTCTTCTACGTCTTCAATTTGGTCTTCATCTTCTCCGTATACGAAGAATACGCGGCCGTTATTGAAGTCGTTCATGTCCACTTCACCACGCAGATAAGCGTCGTTATCTCCAATGCTGGTAGCTGATTCAGTATCGGCTTTTGGCTCATCATCTGAGCTAGAGCCACTACGTGGGTTACCCACATAGTATGAGTACTTTTTACCGTAGTAACCATAAGCGTTACCATAAGGAGGTCCATAACTACCCCGGTCAGCCAGCTGTGCCTGCATCTGGTAAATTAGCTGAATTAAGTATTCAACCAGCTCATCCTGGTCCATAGAACCGTACTGACTACTGTATGAGTAGTTAGTGGATGGGATGTAATAATAAGAAGTTTTGGCCTTAGCTTCTGCAACTGGTGCTGCAAGCAACATAAGGGCGAAAACTCCTGCAAATAATGTAAATTTCTTCATAATTTCAAACCTTTATAGGTACCCGTACAATACGCTTATTTAGGGTTGTGTCAAGAAAAATCGGCCCGGCAGCGGAACTGCCGGGCCGATTTAACGGCTCTATTTAACGTTTTTGCCAAGCTTGGCTCTGGCGGACCAATAATTCGTCGGCTTTATCGGGTTCAGCCATAATATCTCGTACTACCATCTCCATGCGTATACCCTGTGAGCCCTTCACTAACACCACATCTCCCGGTTGAATAATGTTTTGTAGCTCCCTGCCGGCCCTTACTGAATCGTCATATTGCAGAATTTGCGCTTCATCTAAACCGTTGTTACCAGCCTCTGTAGCGGTATTGCGTGAACGAACGCCAACAGTAACTAATAAATCAACATGTTCAGCGGCCAAGTGACCAATTTTTGCGTGTGATTCAATTGAGTAACGACCTAGTTCTAGCATGTCACCTAGTACTGCGATTTTGCGGTTTGCTCCCTTTAGTTCGGACAGGGTTAGTATTGCTCTTTCAGCCGCTGTTGGTGAAGAGTTGTATGTATCATCCAATATCAGAGTATCTTTTATGCCCTTCATAATACGCATGCGTCCGGGTGGCGGTACATAATCTGCCAAAGCGTTTGCACATTCCTCTAGTGATATATCAAAATGATAACCAACAGCCGCCGCCGCCGCTAGGCTGTAACAAACTGGTACTCCAAGCACATCTTTTGCCACAAATTCAGCTTCGTCAGAACCGTGAGAAATATGAAATTTAATGCCGGTCGGTATACTTTGTTCGTAATTCACCTCATCACCCTTTATGTTAAAGTCGGATTTAGAGTAACGGCCATAGCCGAAAGATTTTTGAAAAGTAGCTTGAGCTGCTTTATGTACTTGTTCGTCGTCATTATTGTAGATCAATATGCCGTCTGATTTGAGTGCCTCTACCAATGTGAGCTTTTCTGCAATTACCTCAGCCGGTGAAGAAAAATTTTCGACGTGTACTGGCACATCCGGTAAACGTGTCAAAACTACTACATCTGGTTTTATCCAACTAGTTAACTTACTCATATCACCAGGACAATCTACTCCCATCTCTAGTACTAATACTTCAGGATAGTTGCGCTGAAACAGCGCGTGAGCTAACCCGTCAATAATATTTTTCAACCACAACCAAGGACTCTGCCAAGCGTTTTCTAAACCCAGTATTGATAGTGGCACACCAATCTCAGAGTTGTAGCTCTTTTCGCTCTTACGGGCCCGTTTTTTCCCTTTCAGGACTTGGTATATAGCGTCTTTGGTAGAAGTTTTACCCACATTACCGGTAACGGCAATGATGGTTGGCTTTGTGCGTTTTAGTAATAACTTGGCTTCAAAAATCAGAATAGAGACAATCAGGGACTTGAAGAAAGTTTTCATAGAAATAATTCAGAATAATAAAACGTTATGCAAAGCTTCGTCAAAACTAGATACAGTCATGCCGGTTGAAGTAATTTTTACAACTAAGTCGTATCTGAACATACGGCACAGAAATAAAAATCTTGAAACTGGTATGAATGTACTAGTTTTGGCCGAAGATTTTACCTATCAGGAGGAACGTTATAATAGTTTAACAAAAATTTTGTTATATCCATAAATGAGTCAGTCAAGGTTCCAGACGCGTACGTCACTCCTTTTGGATCTACTGTGTATAGAAAGACTAGGAACTCTGGATCATAAGCTGGGAAATAGCCAAAAAATGAGTGCAAGAAACGATCGTCATAATATCCGCCGTTAGGGTCCGTTAATTGTGCAGTACCAGTCTTAGCGGCAATGCTGTAGTTAGGTAAAGCTACATCTCCGTTTTTTAGAGCCTCATCAACCACACGTACCAACATACGCGAGACAGTCTCACTGGTTTCTTCGCTCCAAACACGATCACCTTCTGGAAAAAGTTTTTCTTTCTCAGTGCCGTCGGTATATTCGGTACTTTTTAGTATGTGTGGAGTGATCAGTATCCCTCCGTTACCAAGCGCAGAGAGTGCTCGAACGGTTGCAATCGGCGTGATGGCGATACCTTGTCCAAAAGAAGCTGTTGCGTATTCAATTGTTCGAGGTGAATTCAAATTATTTACCTGTCCGGCAATTTCTCCTGGCAGATCGATCCCAGTTTCACTCCCCAACTTAAGGTTCAGGAAGTAGTCGCGGAAACGATCTTTACCGATAGTTTCTACAATAAAAGCCACTCCGGTGTTTAAAGACTGGTTTAATACCTGCTGCATATCTACCGTACCTCTGCCGCGGCCGTCGAAGTTGTGAATAGTCCTACCATCGAGTTCCAATTCACCTGCATCATAGTAGGTAGTGCTAGGTGATATACGGCCAGTGTCTAGGCCGCTAGCCATTGTAAGGGCTTTGATGATACTTCCCATCTCAAAAACACCTTCCACCAGAGGATTGTTAAAGGTGCTTACAGTTGAACCGTCACGGGTGTTTGGGTCAAAAGTTGGTATGGCATCAAGTGCATAAATTTCTCCCGTTTTAGGATTGATAATAATGCCGCCAGTTAGCTCAGAATGATACGCTTCTTGTACTTGCTGTAGCTCATTTTGCAGCATACGAGCGACTGTTGGTTCAATAGTAGTTACTATATCTCCTTCAGCCTCTTCTTCACTGTTAAAGACAAGCTTGTCTAAATTGGTGAAAAGTTCAGCAAAGAAGTCGACCGATTTCTTCTCACTATCACGTAACAAAATATTTTCGTAATAACGTTCTAGACCATACTGACCAACAGGTTCTTCGATGGCAGAGTGTCCAGAGTAGCCAACAAAACCAATTGCTCGGGCACTAAGTGAATGACCCGGATAGTAACGCCATCGCTGTCGGTATAAGTTAACTCCTGACAAGTCCAGCTCATCGATTTTGTCTGCGACCTCTTCGGGTAGCTTATCAGCTATCTCAACGTAAACGCGTTTGGGCAGTGTGGCTCTGTAAATGAAAGTCTCTCTATCAATATCAATAAATTCTTTTAAGCCTTCATAGGCTGCTTCGGGATCTGTTACGTGTTGTGGATCAAGAGCTAATACATAACCACTTTTGACAGTTGCAGCGGCAATTTTTTCTCCGTCACGAGTAGTGAAGTAAATTGTGCCACGATTATACAAATCTTGTACGGTGTGTACGTATTGATTTTCTCCCCGGCTACTTAATTCGTCGTGGTGCAACACTTGTAGAAAGTATAGTCGTACTATTAAGAGAAAAGACAGGAACAAAAAAACTCCAGTAATGAAGCGAATGCGATTGGCAGCAGCTTTGCGAGGAGTCATTTGAGTCAGAAAAATTTAAATAAAGGAGTGCTATATTAACATTATCGTCTGGTAACTACACTACTCTGATCTTTGTTGATAAAAATCTTATCAACATTTTTTACATAATCTGTTTGCGCCACAATTTCGTTGGAAATACGGTGCTGACTTTCCATATATTCCGCTTCCAGCCCAGCTATATCAGAGTTCACCTGGTGGGTTTTTTCTTCAAGCTCTTTACTCATCACCACGTGTACTACGCTTAGTGAGAGTAGGTACATGTAGCCAGCTGTAAGAGCAAGCAGGGCGAAGCAAGCGACATAAAGTGCGTAGTGTTCTAGGTTGTATTGTATGCGGTTTAGCTTGATTATGGCATTCATATTTTTTCGATGACTCTAAGTTTGGCACTGCGGGAACGTGGATTGTCAGCAATTTCAGTTCGATTCGCGGTGATTGGTTTTTTAGTAATTTTGTTAGCTTTGTGATCGTGTGATAGAGAGTTGAAGAAGGTTTTGACCAAACGGTCTTCCAGGCTGTGGAAGGAGATAATGGCCAAACGTCCTTGAGGCGCCAAAGCCTCAAAGCCGTCTTGCATTAATGTTTTGAGAACTCCCAGTTCGTCATTAACGGCAATGCGTAATGCTTGGAAGGTCTTGGTGGCTGGATGGATGCGTCCACGCTTGGCAATCGCTGGTAACGATTGCTCAACTATTTCCGCAAGTTGCTTTGCAGTTTTAATCGGCGCTTCTTTTCGGGCTTCGACTATCGCTTTGGCAATACGTCGTGAGGAACGCTCCTCGCCGTACCCATAGATGACATCAGCAATCGAACTCTCTTCCCAGTCGTTTACTATGTCGGCAGCTGTGAAGAGGTGTTTTTCTGGGTCGCCGAAGGTCATGATTAGCGGGTCGTCTTGGTTAAATGAAAAACCTTTGCCTGAATCTTCGAATTGATCAGTGCGCCATCCGAGGTCTGCCAAGATGGCAGTTGGAGTCACTACTTGATCAGCAATGATTTGGTGCAAATTGGCAAAGTTGTCACAAACCAACCGAACATCTGCTTTGCTATCGGTGATCAAGTCCTTTTGTTTGTCGATAGCTGCTTGGTCTGCATCGATACCGATGTAGATTCCGTCAGGACCTAATTCTTTTAAGATCCGTCTAGCGTGCCCACCTTCACCGAGGGTGCAGTCAACGACCACACTGTTTGGTGCAAGGTTAAGGTTGTCGACCGCTTCCTCAAGTAGTACAGGGATGTGTTTGGTCATAATAGTTGCGTTTAAAGCACGCCGATGGAACCAAGTTTTTCGGCAAGCGTATCCGCCTCACCTTCTATCTTTTGTTTGTAGTCGTTCCATTTGTTCTCATCCCAGATTTCCACACGATCATGGATACCGGCCAAGATGACCTTCTGGTCAAGTTGAGCGAAATCCTTGAGGAAATCAGGAACGAGAATTCGTCCTGTTTTGTCTACCTCAACTTCAACTGCTCCAGAAAGAAAGAAGCGATTGAAGCTACGGGTATCAGCTGCACCAATTGATAGGTCGGCGATCTTTTGAGTGATCTTTTGCCAAGCTACCAGAGGATAAACAAAGAGACAGTTATCCAAACCGCGGGTGATGACGACGGTCTTACCTAACTCAGAACGCCACTTACTGGGCAAGGAGAGCCTTTTTTTGGGATCTAGAGTATGTAGGTATTCGCCGATCAACATAAGTTACGTAGTTAAAGTGTGAGATTGCTACGCAAACAACCAGCTAGTTTGAACCAGCTGTCCCACAATTTCCCACCACGAGGTAATTATACACCACTTCATCCCACAGTGATGTACTTTGCCTGGTTTTTCCTGTGGAAAACCTTAGATTGACAAATGCATTAAAATATGGTAATATAGAAACAGCTTAAATTAACGCATGACAAAGGAGATCATCATGCGCCCGATCATTACATCTATCATCGCAATCATTGTTATGACCTTGACCGCTACGTTTGCCTTCGCAGGCGATCGTCACGGACATGGTCCTTACGATAATTGGAGCTGGCGCGACCGTCAGCACCAGAACTATCACCGGCATGACCATCGCGGATATCATCCTAGGGTACGGCAGCGTTATGTCGCTGCTCCCTATTTCGGTTACCATCCCCGTCCCCGTCGGCACTCGGGAGTTCACTTCAACTTCCAACTCAATCTGCGGCCGGCCCCGGCTCCTCGTTACGCCCCGCCTGCTCCGCAGCCGAGTCGCATCGTAAACCCGCAGTCGAGGCAGACACCGAACAATCCTTGTGGAGTGGGGACTCCGGTCTACCATGTCTATACTGGTGAATTTAGAGGTTGCCGATGATTAAAAACCCCGGAATGCAATTGTATTCCGGGGTTTCTTTTTATTTATTCTTCATCTTCACTCTCTACCTCTTCATGGTGTCCGCGTTTAGGCCTCATTAGTGGGAATAATTGTACCTCACGTAATGGTTTATCTATCAAGAAGGCGAAGAGTCGTTCACCATAACCAAAGCCACAAGTTGGTGGCATACCGTATTCCAACATGTCGACGAAGTCTTCGTCAGGCATCATTGCTTCTTCGTCTCCTGCTTCAATAAGCTTTTGTTGTTCAGCAAAACGCTTAGCTTGGTCCTCTGGGTCGTTCAATTCACTGTAACCCTTCCCTACCTCGCTACCAGCTAGTAATGGTTGGAAGATTTCTACGACGTCTTTGTCACCCTGTTTCTTGGCTAGTGGTGCTACAAGACTTGGGTGATTAACTAAGAAGGCTGGACCACTGATTTGTTTGCGACAGTATTTCCACAGAGTGTCTGTTAGGCGTTCTTTGTTATTTCCTTCGTAATTGACTCCAAGCTCCTTGAGCTTAGATTCCATTTCTGTTTTAGAGGCCGTTAAGACATCGATACTGGTGCGTTTTTTAATTTCGCTTACATAATCAATTTCTTCCCACTCATCAGCTAGGTCAAAAGTGTGCCCACGAGTAGTGAACTTAGTGGTGCCAAAAACTTCCATAGCAATCTTGCGGTATAGCTCTTGTACCAACTTCATACCGTCACGATAATCGGCGTATGCCCAGTAGAATTCAAGATTGGTGAATTCCTGTAGGTGCTCAGGACTACTTCCTTCGTTTCGGTAAACGCGACCGATTTCAAAAGTTTTGTTGTAGCCGGCAGCCATCAATCGCTTCTGCCATAGTTCTCCAACAGAAATGCGCATGTAAACATCCATGTCAAAATCGTTATGGTGAGTCTTGAAGGGGCGTGCCTCGGCACCGCCTGTGGTAACTTCGATGGTAGGAGTTTCTACTTCGAAGAAACCATGTTCTTTCATGAAATCACGACTCACACTCCAGAACTTTTCCTTCATTTTAAATACTTCACGTAATTCTGGATCCAAAAGTAAGTCTAAGTAACGCTTACGAAAACGCTCTTCTTCGTCCTTAAGGCCAAAATGTTCACTCGGAATAGCTTGAAGAGATTTTGTTAGAACTTTCCAATCAGTAGCTCCAACTGCCTCGGCACCACGCTTGGTTAGGAACGGTACACCCTTAATTTCAATGAAGTCTCCTTGATCAATCGTGTCGTTTAGGAGATCAAATAAGCGCTTACCTATAGCGTCTCTTGAGAAGAAGATTTGCATACGCTCCGTACCGTCGTAAAGGTCGGCAAAAGCAGAGCCACCGTGGCGTCGGATAGATAAAACTCGACCAGCCACCACCACGTCGGTTTCGTCAGCTGATAGTTCGTCAAATTCTTTTAATACATCTGCGATAGAGTGATCGCGATCAGTCGATGCTGCGTACGGATTCATTCCGGCGGCGCGCAATAATTCTCGTTTCTTAATACGTTCTGCGCGAATCTCTTCAAGGGATGACATAACTGTGAGTATAAGATAAAAAGTTTAAAGTTCAAAATGGGCGCGAGCTTTGCTCGCGCCCATTTTGACCAAGTCGATTTTGAAAGTTTTATGCAACTTTTACAACTTTGTAGGTCTGCTTACCAGAAGGAGTTTCAAAACTGAAAGTATCTCCCTTTTCCTTGCCCATTAAGGCCTCACCTAGTGGTGAAAGATAAGAAAGCTTGTGTTCGTGAATATTGGCTTCTTCAGTACCAACGATGGTGTATTCACGCGTTTGTTTTTCTTTGTCCTTGGTAATAGTTACTACGCTACCAAGTCCAACGATGTCACCCTTCTTTCCATCTTTAACGATTTTTGCCTCTTTGATGACTTGCTCAAGGTGAGTAATGCGTTCCTCGATAGTGGCTTGCATGTCGCGAGCCTCTTGGTATTCAGCGTTCTCTGATAGGTCGCCTAAGCTGCGGGCGTACTCTAGTGCTTCAGCTACTTCACGACGACGGACTGTTTTTAAATGTTCTAGTTCTTTTTTCAACTCTTCGAACTTCTCAGGGGTCAGGTAAGCTTGTGTATCATTCATAGGTACAAATATTTTTTGCCAATTATACGGATATACAAGGCAAAGTCAAAATTTACTCTACTTGCTCTTCTAAATCTAAGTACTCTGGGCGGTTCTCTTTCATCCAAGTAAAGACATCACGCATTACCCAACTGGCACCAAGTGAGTTACTACGTGGTGCTCGCTCCATCAAAAGAATGAAAGAATATTTGGGCTTATCGTACGGCCAAAAACCCATTACCCAAGAGTTTACATGAGCTTTGTCGTTACCGAGTTCGGCGGTACCAGACTTGCCAGCTATATCAACATAATTAAGATCAAGGCCACGCACTGTTCCTCCATCTGTGTCAACGGCCATGCGCATGCCGGACAAAACTAAGTCCACTATATGTTCGTCTAAATCTAATTGAGTGTATTCAGGGGTTGGGTCTTTTACTAACTTCGGGGTGAGTAATTTTCCGCCATTAGCTAGTGCACCCATTGCCCGCATCATTTGTAGTGGTGTTACCAAGAACCCGAACTGTCCAATTGATGTGTGATAGGTGTTACCTAACAACCAATCTTCGTCAAAGGTTTCAACTTTCCATTCCGGCGTAGGAACCAAGCCTTTTTGCTCACCCAAGAAATCAATGTTTGTTTTTTCTCCAATCCCAAACATGTTCATATACTCATCTA
>JBNLFP010000051.1:0-5855 GCA_050305595.1 Minisyncoccia bacterium | reverse complement strand
AAATTGTCGGTCAAATGGTAGCTGAGAGCCTAGAAAAGCGTATCCAATTCCGTCGTGTTCTAAAGCAGACTGTTGAGAAGGTTATGGCTAACCGAGACGTACAAGGTGTACGTGTCATGATGTCTGGCCGTCTTGGTGGTGCTGATATGTCACGCGTTGAAGAACTTAAGAAAGGTCGAATTCCTCTACAAACCCTACGAGCTGATATCGACTTCGCTCGCGTACGTGCAAACCTGCCGTACGGTGTGATTGGTATCAAAGTTTGGATCTACCGCGGTGACGTTTTTGCTGACCGTAAGGGTGGTTCTGAAGCTAATGAGAACAAAGGTTCTCGTCGCTCTAACTCACGTAACTCATAAGGCTTATGTTGTTTCCGAAAAAAGTAAAGCATCGTAAATGGCAGACTGGTCGTAAGAGTCCAGCTAAGCTAGCTCGTCCTGAGACACGCGGTATCACAGTGGCATTTGGTTCATTTGGTCTGAAAGCAACTACACCAGCGCGTGTACGTTCTAACCAGATCGAAGCCGCACGTCGTGTGATCTCTCGTACTCTTGGTAAGACAGGTAAGGTATGGATTCGTATCTTCCCAGATCGTCCAGTAACTCAGAAAGCTGCCGAGGTACCGATGGGTAAGGGTAAGGGTGATCCAGATCACTTCGTATTCGAGGTGGCTCCCGGTCGAGTATTATTCGAAATTGACGGTGTTTCCGAGGAGGTTGCACGCGAAGCTATTCGTAAGGCAACTAACAAGCTACCAGTAAAGGCTAAGTTTGTAACTCGTGAAGAGACACGCGCCTAACCGTAGGATCAATGACTATGAAAAAAATGAGTGAAATCAAAAAGATGAAGGACAAGGACCTTATCGCTTTGGTAAACGAGAAGCGTGAGGAGATCCGCGGTTTCCGTTTTGGTAACGGGGGAGGGGATGTATCCGTTCTTCGTACTGCTAAGACAGAAGTGGCTCGCGCCTTGACCGAATTACAAGAACGCAGTGTTAAGCCTGCCGAAACTAACTAACGTCTATGGAGAATAAAGAAACAACGCTACAAAGTAGCAAAGGACGTGTGCTTCAGGGTACGGTAGTTGCTGCTAAGATGCAGGACACTTGCACCGTTTCTGTCGAGCGATACGTTAAGCATCCAAAGTACAAGAAATTTGTACGTCTAAGTAAGAAATACTTGGTACACGACGCTGGCAACACTGCCAACGTTGGAGATAAGGTCGAAATTATCGAGGCTCGTCCTATCAGCAAGCGCAAGCGCTTTAAGCTTCTAACTAAATAAAGGCTTATGATTCAACCACAAACTATCGTAAAGATCACAGATAACTCTGGCGGTAAGGTGGGTCGCGTCTTCAAGGTGTTAGGCGGATCCAAGAAGCGTTACGCTGAGTTGGGTGAACGAGTCGTGTTGTCTGTACAGACAGCTGAACCTCGTAAGCAAGTAAAGAAGAAGGATGTTGTGTACGGTGTGGTAGTGCGTCAGCGCAAGCCATTCCGCCGTACTGACGGTTCTTATGTCAGTTTCGACGACAACGCAGTTGTGTTGATTGACAAAGAAAAGAGAGAGCCTCGAGCAAACCGCGTGTTTGGCCCTATCCCACGCGAACTATCAGAGGCTGGTTACCAGAAAATAGTTTCCCTCGCTCCCGAGGTTGTATAAGCGTATGAAGATCAAGAAAGGAGACAATGTGATCGTTATCGCCGGTAAAGACAAGGGCAAGACCGGTATTGTAGAAGCGATCATCAAGAAAGACGAAATGGTACTAGTTGATGGCGTACACGTTATCACTAAACACCAGAGTAATCGTCGCCGTGGCTCACAAGGTCAGGTGATCAAGAAGTCAGCTCCGATCCATGTTTCAAACGTGATGATCGTAGAGGGTAAAAAGCCAACTCGTGTTGGTTACAAGGTCGAAGACGGTAAGAAGGTCCGTATTTCAAAGAAGACCGGCAAGACCATTTAATAGCCAGGCAATTTTCTAATTATGAAAACAATCAAGGAACAAATAAGCGGTGCATTCGATGCAATGAAGTCTACCTTCAGCTACAAGAATGTAATGCAGGCTCCTCGCCTGGAGAAGGTGGTCGTGTCTGTTGGTATCGGTAAGATTGAAGACAAGTCTCGTCGCGAGCTTATCTTCGACCGTCTTGCTCTTATTACTGGTCAGAAGCCTAGCGCTCGTCCAGCAAAGCAGTCAATCGCATCTTTCAAATTGCGCGAAGGTGACATCATCGGTTACCAAGTAACTTTGCGTGGTGCTCGTATGGAGAACTTCCTAGCCAAGTTGATTCATATTGCTTTGCCACAGGTGCGTGACTTCCAAGGTTTGAAGTCTACCGCCATTGATGAGATGGGTAACATCACTCTTGGTATCAAAGAACACACTATCTTCCCAGAAACGGCTGATGAAGATATTCGTGATGTGTTCTCAATGGCTATTACCATTGTGACTACTGCTAAGACTAAGGAGGAGGCCGAAGCGCTTTTGCGTCACATCGGTCTTCCACTCAAGAAGCCAGAAACAATAGAGGAGGCAGCTGGGTAATCTCAGTCTATACTCTAAAACAAAGCGGCGGCCCCACAGGGCCGCCGCTTTTGTGGTAAAGAAAAAGACCGAGCATGAATTGCTCGGTCTAAGGATGAATCATCATGTCGCAGACATTCTCATTATTTAATTTCTGCTCCGTACTTGGCAGCAATTTCAGCTGCTTTTTTAGGGTCTGTCTCTAGCAGACTTCGTCCCTCGTCGGTTGTAAATTTAGCAGGAGACGCTTTTGAAGCCATCTCTTTTCCTTCTTTGACTGATTGCAACAATTCTAACAAACGTTTTAATTCCGTTATGCTAGACGTAGTATTTGCAATTAATTTATCGACTTCATGAACTTCCTTTCCTTCACAAGCTCGGCGTACGTCACCGCGTCCCCAAACCATGGTCTGGGCATTAATTATACTTTTGCATACACTGTCCAGTGAACGAAAACGTGCGTCCACCGATCGTTCTTCTTTGGCTGATTGATGGTGACCAGACCGTTCCGCATGAACCCTTTTACCGCTGGCTAAGAATTGTAATGCCAACACAGAACCCATGCTTTCTTTTTGTATCTTTTTCAGCATAGCTCTTTGTAGGGCAAAACTGGGAGCTTGTTCGCCTTCGGACTCAAGGATGTGTATTTCCAGACTTTTTTCGTTAGCAATCGCTTTTGCATCGTCAGCCGTTAAGTTGCTGTAGCCTCCTAAAGCTTGAGCAACGTTGGTCGGGAAATCAGAACGTTTACCGCGAGTGGCAACCGGGTCAATCAATTCTTTGATATCGTCGGCTAAGTCCAATAACTTCACGCGTTGTTGTACTGATCCTAAAGACATGCCCCGAGCGGCCGCAATATGTGCCCACTTTTCTCCGCGCTCTCGTCGGCGTTTGATCTGAAACGCCTCTTCAAGTGCTGTATAGTTTTTGCGATTGGTATTTAATTCGTCGGCATCGTCGTCGTATTCCTCCTTGTTTTGGTATATACGAACAATAATAGGTACGAATTCCAGCCCTTTCTCCAAAGCTGCCTTGTGTCGTCGGTGCCCGCTTACGATAATAAACGGACATGAGTTTTCTTCTTGTAATTGAACCCAAGGTGCGGATTCACGCGGAGTGACCCGTATTGGTTCTCTTACTCCCGAGGTTTCAATCGCCAAAGTAAACTCTTCCCAGTCGCCACCCCCGCCCACCTTTCGGCGTGGTTGGTTTGGGTCAGGCAGAAGAAGGGCGGGTGACACTAAGCCGGTCGCAAAGTTTTGATACCACCAATCTGCCGGTTCGGAACTGAAAGATTCCGATTCTTTTGACAACAATGTGTCTAATACGGTCATTAGCTTGTCCTCTTTTCAACTTACTCCAAGCTAGAACATAGCAGTGTCAGATGAACCTGTAAATCTTGACCAAGAGATTACTTGTCCTGTAAACAATTGCTTTTTTAGTTTTTTCTAGTATAGTAGGCGACGTAAAGGTGCTGGGCTAGCCCAGAGCCGGAACAAATTATTAGCAGGGTAAGTCACCAAATCTAGGTGATACTACCCTGAACCGTAAATAAAAATAAATGGCACGAACATCAATTAAGGTGCGTGCTACTCGTACTCCTAAGTACAAGAGTCGAGTGGTGCGTCGCTGTGCACAGTGTGGCCGTAAGCATGGATATATGAGAGATTTCGACCTATGTCGTATCTGTTTCCGTGAACACGCACACGAAGGTTTTATTCCGGGTATTAAGAAATCAAGCTGGTAGTATGGATACTATAGGAGACTTCATCATCCGGCTTAAAAACGCCGGAGCGGTTGGGCACGAGGTTGTGTCACTTCCGCATTCAAAGCTTAAAGAAGCTGTAGCTAACAAGCTAATGACTGCTGGTTATCTAACTGCAGTAGAAGTAACAGGGGAAGCTCCCAAGAAAACCTTGGCAGTAACTCTGAAATATGAAGCAGGCAAGCATGCTATTCAGGATGTGAAGCGCGTGTCTAAGCCAGGACGCCGTTTGTATGCTTCGGTCGAAGAAATTTATCCAGTTAAGTTCGGTAAGGGTCACCTGATCCTTTCTACCCCTAAGGGTATCCTAACTGACACAGAGGCTCGCGAGGCTCGTGTTGGTGGCGAACAGCTATTTAAAATCTGGTAAAGAAAAGCTTATGTCTAGATTAGGAAAACAACCAATCGTCCTACCGGCTGGCGTAGAAGCTACTTTTGCCGATGACGTGTTGACGATCAAGAAGGGTGGTGACTCATTGTCTCGCCCAATAAATAGCAAGCTGGTTTCAGTAGAAGTTGCTGATAACAGTATTACTTTCACTCCAGCAAACGACAGTATTGAAGCGCGTGCTCTTTGGGGTACTTATGCTTCACATGCTCGTAATATGGTGACCGGTGTAACCGAAGGTTTCAAGAAGGTCTTGGAGATCGAGGGTGTTGGTTACCGTGCTGAAATGAAGGGTAACGACTTGGTACTCAATATGGGTTACTCACACCCAGTACCGATGACTGTACCGGAAGGCTTGACCGCATCGGTAGAGAAGAGTGAGATTACTATCTCTGGTATTGATAAGGATTTGGTTGGTCAGTTCGCTGCCAACGTACGTGAAGTACGTAAGCCAGAACCTTACAAGGGTAAGGGTATCCGTTATCAGGGTGAGTATATTATTCGCAAGCAGGGTAAGAAGGCCGTGTAGGTTAAGTTAAGTCAAAGAGTATGAAAACAAAAACTCAAGTAAAAATGGCTCGACGCGACGCTCGTCACGCAAGAATTCGTTCACGTGTTTCTGGCACAGCTGAGCGCCCACGCCTTGCTGTCTTCAAGAGCAATACTGCTCTATACGCCCAGCTGGTGGATGATACTAAAGGCGTAACTTTGCTAGCGGCTGATACCCGTAAGTTAGCAGGGGATAAGTTGGTAGATCGCGCTACTGCGCTTGGTACTGAGTTGGCGAAAGCTGCAAAGGCTAAGGGTGTAGAAAAAGTGGTCTTTGACCGCGGTGGTTTCCTTTATCGAGGAGCTATCACTGCTATGGCTGAAGCTGCTCGTGAGGGTGGTTTGCAGTTCTAGGTCTAAATATTAAAGAGATTAATTTTAAATTTATGGAAGAAAAGCAGGAAGCTAAAACTGTTGCAACAACAGAACAGACAGACAACAAGTCTGTCACCGATGCACCCGCTCGTAACAATGGTCCACGTAATCGCGGACCACGTGGCGGCGGCCGAGGAGACCGTCGTAACCCACGTCGTTCACGTCGTGGTGGCGACCGTCGCGAACGTGTGCGTCCAGAATTTGAACAGAAGATCATTTCTATCCGTCGCGTAACTCGTGTTATGGCCGGTG
>JBNLFP010000050.1:0-5437 GCA_050305595.1 Minisyncoccia bacterium | reverse complement strand
GAGACGTGGCTCAACTTCAGGGAAACTGGAACCATCAATCGGACAAATAAACTTCGCTGACAAAGTACGTTCACTACCGTCAGGACTCTCTATCTTTACCAAACCATTAGCTTCCTTCAGAGCGAGCTCAACCGCTTCACTCAAACGCTCGCGGGAACCCTTAGGATCATCAGTAAATTCACTAACGTATATTACGTCTACCAACAAGTCGATGTCGTGTCGCTTGCTCTTTTTTAATTCAACGCGCTCACGCAGTTGCTTGATCTCGCCGTCGATCTTTACGGTCTCGTAACCCTTGTTCAAAAGATCGTAAAGCATTTGGTAATATTCTCCCTTTCTACCTACTACTAACGGAGCATAAATGGCTACTTTACCCTTAGATAATTCAATGCCCATCACATTTTCCTTCTTGGCCGCCTTCACCTCTTTATCTTCAATAGATTTCAAAACAATACCCAAAATTTCATCCTGAGAAAGTTTCTCAATTGCCACGTCTTCGGTCAGACAGTAAGGCTGACCAACACGAGCGTAGAGAATACGTAAGTAGTCGTAGATTTCAGTAATAGTCGCCACGGTCGAACGCGGGTTACGACTGGCAGACTTTTGATCGATCGAAATAGCGGGTGAAAGACCGCTGATCTCATCAACATCCGGCTTCTGCATTTTATTCAGGAATTGGCGCGCGTATGGGGAAAGAGACTCGACATAACGTCGCTGACCTTCGGCAAAAATAGTATCAAAAGCGAGTGATGACTTACCTGAACCAGACGGACCGGTCACAGCAATCATCTTGCCACGGGGCATTTCGACATCAATATTCTTTAAATTATGGGTGCGGGCCCCACGAACTATAATCTTTTCGTCCTTATTCCCTACGTTTGTTTTAGTCTTTTTGTTAGCCATACATGAACGCCTGCGCATGCGGGCGCAGGTATATACAGGGTGAGTATAGCATATAAATAACTACTTACATCACACTTTGGGAAAGTGGAACACCTTACTTTTTATCATCAATACTTTCTTCTAACGCGTATATCTCATCACGCAAGATAGCGGCGGTTTCGAAGTCGAGTTCAGCCACAGCATCGTTCATTTGGCGACGCTTTTCTTTTAATACCTTCTTCGGATTCTTCTTGAAGAGCTCCATATCTACCTTAAGCAAGGTATGAACGGTCTCTTGGTGTTCGGTACGTAACTGATCGGCAATCGAGTGAATCTCTTTCTTAATAGTTGCTGGAGTGATGTTATGTTCTTTGTTGTATTCAAGCTGCAACTTACGACGACGATTAGTTTCTGAGATGGCGTACTCAAGCGCACCAGTGATTTCATCAGCGTAAAGCACTACTCGACCATTCACATTACGAGCAGCCCGACCGATAGTCTGGATTAGTGAAGTCTCACTGCGCAAGAAGCCAGCTTTGTCAGCATCAAGAATTGCCACCAGCTCTACCTCTGGCAAGTCAAGACCTTCACGGAGCAGATTCACACCAACCAAACAATCAAACTTTCCCTTACGGAAATCAGTCAAAATTTCAATACGTTCCAGTGTTTCTACATCACTGTGAATATACTTAGTCTTGATTCCCTTTTCTTCGAGGAAGTCAGTTAAGTCCTCTGCCATTTGTTTGGTCAGTACGGTAGTTAGTACTCTGGCACCACCCTCAATGATCTTTACCGCTTCAGCAATAAAGTCTTTTACTTGTCCTGGGTATTCACCCTTCTCCACAATCGGTCTCAAGTCTATCTCAGGATCCACCAAGCCAGTCGGACGGATGATCTGCTCCACCATCGGCACTCCGGTTGTTTCAGCTTTTTCATATTCATACTTACCAGGTGTAGCTGAAGTATAGATGCGCTGACCAAGTCGTTCTTCTATTTCGTCAAACTTTAGTGGACGGTTATCTTTAGCGCTTGGTAAACGAAAACCATACTCCACTAGAGTGTCTTTCCGAGCTCTATCACCAGCGTACATACCACCAAGCTGTGGAATAGTTACGTGCGACTCATCGATTATAGTTAGGAAATCTGGCGTGCCATCTTCCTTGTGTGGGAAGTAGTCGAGCAGAGTGTATGGTGGTTCATCTGCTACCCGACCATCGAAGTGACGAGAGTAGTTTTCAATACCATTACAATAGCCAACTTCTCTAATGAGAGCCAGGTCGTGTTCGGTGCGTCGTTTGATACGTTCAGATTCAAGCAACTTGCCTTCTTTCTTAAATTTATCTAGCTGCTCTTTCAGCTCGAGTTTAATATCAGCCATCGCACGTTCACGCTCATCTTCTGGAGTAACGAAGTGCTTGGCTGGGAAAAGCCAGAAGGTTTCTGTTTCTTCAATAATGGCGCGACTAACGGCGTCGATCTTGGTAATGCTGTTCACAGTATTACCAGTGAAGCTAAGACGATAAATAGCCTGCTCGTTAGTCGGCATGATTTCTACTGTATTACCAACCGCTCGGAAAGAACCAGGAGTTAAGTCAGCGGTAGTGCGCTCGAAGTACATACCAACTAAGGTACGCAACATTTCGGTACGAGTTGCGGTGTAACCACGCTCGATCTTTTGGAGGGCTTTGGCGTATTCCTTTGGTGAACCGAGACCGTAAATACAAGACACAGACGCCACCACAATGACATCGTTACGAGTAAGGAGTGATTGAGTCGAAGCGTGACGTAGACGATCTATTTCCTTATTGATCTGCGCCTCCTTCTCAATAAAAGTATCTGAGATCGGCATATAAGCCTCCGGCTGATAGTAGTCGTAGTAAGAAACGAAGTAATGAACTGCGTTGTTTGGGAAGAAGTCCCGGTACTCCTGCGCTAGTTGCGCCGCCAGGGTTTTGTTATGAGCAATTACCAGAGTTGGTTTTTGCGTAGCGGCGATTAGATTGGCAGCGGTAAAGGTTTTACCAGAGCCAGTCACACCCAAAAGCGTCTGGTGCTTTACTCCAGATTCTAGACCTTTGACCAAGGCTTCTATGGCTTTCGGCTGATCTCCAGCCGGCGTTTTGTCAGTTGCTAGTTCGAATTTCACAAAATTGAGTATAACTTACTCCGCGAACAAAGGAAAACGCGCGGAATTTTTCCGCGCGTTCTTCGATCAAAGTCGATTCGTAATCACAACACCGTCTATCCAGATGTCGTAGTAGTGCTCCTCGGAACCTTTTCTGCCTACCAGGATCGGATCGATCAGAAACTGTCCCTGCCTGAGCTCAAGGACAAACAGTTCCATTCCAAGAGTTTTTGCTACCTCCGCCTTCCGACACACTTCTTGCGGTACGAAGTTTTTCCGTTCATGTTCCTCCCAGGAAACCTCGACCCAGACAGCAGGGTACACGCATTTCGTGTGCGACATAAACGACAGGCAGAGTGACGCAATGATAAGAATACCGAAACCAGCTGCCAGAATCTGTGCTGTAGTTTGGTCGATATACCCCTTATCGCTGAGACCAACCACAAAAGCCAGGGCAACAACTGACAGCAACATGCTGTATACTGCTGCGTGACTGAAAAAATTATCAGCTCTCTCCGGAGACACCTTCAACCGATAAAGCAATCTGCCCAACCGAGTTGACGACGGTGCAGCTGCGATTGTTTTCGCTTGGTAATCAAGTACCACCTGTTTCGGGATTGAGGTCTGCATGATCTCCAGAACAGCGCTGGAATCAACCATCTCTGTATTCCAATGAGCGGTCATTATATCGTTCCTTTTCTGGAAGTTATTCTAATTGCATTTAAGCACCAAATTCAAATTTAGGCAAAATTTATTGAGATAATATTGATTCCCTCAGCTTTTTGGTGAAGTTGACGATTGTGTAGAGATTATGAATAGAAGCCAAGTGAGCGCCAAGCATTTCCTGAGACCGAAATAGGTGAGCCAAGTAAGCTTTGGTGTATTGCTGACACACCATACAATCACAACCTTCATCAGGCTTGCTAAAATCGCGTTGATACTCTGTCCTATATAAATTAGTCTTCACTATCACCTCACCTTTGTGTTCATAAATAGTTCCTGTGCGAGCTAGACGGGTTGGAGCAACACAGTCGAAAGTATCGCAGCCCATGGCGACACCAGCAACAATATCGTCTGGCTCACCAATACCTAGTAGGTGACGTGGTTTATCTTCGGGAAGAATTTCGTTTACTACCTTGAGTGATTCTCCTAAGTCTTCTTTAGAGAATGACCCACCGATACCAAAGCCATCAAAATCCATTGCCGCCAAAGTACGCGCACTTTCTTGTCGCAAATCTAGGAAACGTCCACCCTGCACCACACCGTAAAGACCTTGCTTCTTAATAGCTTCATAATTTTGTTTATGAGCCATGATTGAACGCTTAGCCCAACGATGCGTACGTTCCATCGCTTCTTTTTGGTAGTCGTAGTCAGCGGACGGTGAAGTACATTCATCAAAAGCAATTATGATGTCGGCGCCGATAGCGTGCTGGATTTCAATCGAACGCTCTGCAGTAAAGCGATGCAATGAACCATCATGATGAGAAGTAAAGGTCACTCCCTCTTCGTCAATTACACATAACTTACCGTGACTTTGAGCCAACTCTTTAGAGTAAACATTGGGGTGATTAGCCTTCTCTGTATCTTCAGTCACTTCACCTTTGGCAAACTTAGTTACACCCTTACCAAACGCGGCTCCCAATGAAAAGACCTGGAAACCACCGGAGTCGGTAATAGTAGGCATGTCCCAGTTAGCAAACTTGTGAAGACCACCTGCCTTCTCCACTATTTCGTGACCTGGTTGTAAGTATAGGTGGTAAGTATTAGCCAAGGCTACTTGAGCGCCTACCCAATCTTTTAGATCTTCAGGTTTGAGTGACTTTACTGTTGCTTTGGTACCAACTGTCACAAAAGCTGGTGTTTCGATATCACCGTGTGGAGTGGAAATGACACCAGCCCGGCCAAGAGTGCCGGGCTGTTTTTTAATAACTTTAAATGTAATTGGTTTATTAGCCATTTCAATAAAGCAGGCGAGGTGATTTTACTGAATTGAGACTAGTTCGATAGCGAATACGAGAGTAGCATTTCCTGGAATTGGACCGTAACCATCATCTCCATAAGCCATATCAGATGGAATAACTAGAATGCGCTGACCACCAGCCTTCATGCCGATTATACCAGCTTCCCAACCAGGAATAACACGACCTTCACCAACTGTGAAAGAGAAGGTTGAACCTCGCTTGTAACTGTTATCAAACTCCTGACCGTTTTGTAGAGTACCAATGTAATTTACCTCTACAGTATCACCTTCTTTTACTTCCGCTCCTTCGCCAATAATAACGTCTGTTGCTACCAATTTTTCTACTTTACTTCCTGACATAGATGAACCTAAAGCTTCACGCACCGCTGACTCATCAGCTGCTGAGACGGCTGCTACTTGAGAACCGTTCTCTTCTGCGCTTTTAGTTAATAAATCGTTTGTGTTACCTG
>JBNLFP010000049.1:0-2252 GCA_050305595.1 Minisyncoccia bacterium | reverse complement strand
TGTGTCTAGGTCCAGTAGACGTTCAGGAATACACATGAGCGTTTGAAACTGATTCAACGGATCTAGGAGGTGTCGTGAGTAGAATTCAAAGAATTCATCTGACACCAAGGATATTGCTTCGTCCAAGATTAGCAAGGTTGGACAATACTTTCCTGAAAGTCGTGCTGCGGCCGTCACCAGTTCAATCAACACACATTCGACTTCTCTGCCACTTAGCGTGCGTAGAGTGAGGCCTGGGTGAGTTCCATGTACGTCAGCTTGTAACACACGGTGTTCCAGTAGTTTTCCCTCGTCATCGGTATCGTGTACGAATCGAAAATTTGTTGCTTTAGCATAGGGGAAAGAGCTCGCTTCTTCTAAAAGAAAGTCAATAGTATTGACAGGAATGCCAAGGGCTTTACTAAGCATATCTGCATCGTCCTTGATAGAGTAGTCAAGACGCTCCGGTTTGAATATGTTGAAACCCATGGGTATGAAGGCAACCCGCTGGCCGTCAACTGTATACTGCACCTTGCTGCCTTTAACTGTGAGCTGAAGGTTCTGCAGCTTCGGGTTCAGTAGAGACAAATTAAGTTCCAGGGGAATGTTATCAGAGGAGAACCATCGGTCTAAGCTTTGGCAATCAAAAAATCCACGAATCCACTCGGTGATTGCTGTCTTTCCTGTGCCGTTGGCACCGTATATGAGATTGAGCTTAGCCAGTTGAAATTTCTGGCCTGCAGAAAAAAGAGGGTTTCGCAATATCCGGATCTCATGAAGCCAGCCAACCGGTGGGTATAACCCTTCGTGTTCCAGAAGGACACGGGCTTCGTGCAAAGCCTTATAGCTAAGAAGTGTTTCTGGTGGGTAGGAAACACCACGGTTATTGTCAACAAGTTTTGCATGCTTTCCGCACAACCAGAGTCCATTTCCCGGAGCACGTAGTTCAGCCGGCGTCAGCCCTCCTTGACCGCGGGGACCACCTTTGGACGCAGCGTAGATGTGGGCGGCATAGCCGCTGTTAGATACATAGCAGGCCTCTGGGCCGGGTCCGACAGTTCGACGATTGCACCCAGGGAAGCTACATTGATGTCCGGCACTAGCTGCGATTATGTCTCGTACTCTCGGAGTAAAGTTTTCTCGACTCATAAATTAACGGTGACTCCGGAAGCCTAATGTTTTACAAATGCTGTGCATAAAGTGTGTAGCAATTTATGTATCGACTTGATGTGAATGTTAGAGGTTTACTTATTGAATAACTCAAAAACATATGATGCAACTCCACTTGCGGCAGCTCCAATTAGAAACATTAAAAAATAACGGAGAGCAGAAAATACATTCTTGTTCTTAATCTGAAATTCAGATGCGGCAATTAAGTAATTGGTGTCTTGTACGTGATCCACTAGCTTCTTTGTGATATCACGATAGTAGTCCACGTCCTTTTCATCATTAATCGTGTTTTCAAGCAAGGCATACAATTCGTTAACGCGCTTTATTGCCTCAGATCTCATCTCCGCATCTAGTCGTCTTTCTTTTATTCCTTCAGATAACTTTGATATTTGACTTATCATGGTTATCTCAAGACTGTCAGCAATAGCTCTTTTAAGGTGTTGCTCAGCCCTTGATAACTCTTCACCATACTCTTTCTGTTCTTTTTCTGCTTGAATCCCTCGATATATATGAGACATCGCATTTCGCAGTTCATTTAAAGACGCGATATTTAGAGAGTCACTCGATATCTGGGCCAGTTTTTGTGAAGTTTCAAAGATTGGGTAATATTTTTCTAAAAGGCTAGTTACCATTTTATTTTCATTCATGGTCGCCACCTTCATTTAAACTAGCCTTTAGCTCTGCAAGTACTTCATTTCTCTTGCGGTCTTGGGATTTGAGCTTTTCTAATTCCACCTGGAACTCTGGTGGTAGCATGGATGAGTGGCCGACCTTCTGGATGAGGATATATACGAGTGCACAAAGGTACGCCAAAAATCCCAACTCAATTACAAAGAAACCGAGTAAGTAACCTGACGGCTCTTTTGCGAGTAGTTCCTGATAGGAAAGAAATCCTAAGTAGCCGAATACAGCAAAATAGGGATACGGTGATGTTATTACTGTCCCAATTGTGCTGATTATTTTCCCCATAGCTTCCAATTTTTTTACCTCTAACAGTGTTAGCGGATACCGAAGATGAAGTGGTCTCAAAATTAGGATTCGTGTTCGGAGACAAGGCGCGGAGTCTTCGAGGAGCGCAGTTTACCGGTAGGAATAAAGGGGAC
>JBNLFP010000048.1:0-6730 GCA_050305595.1 Minisyncoccia bacterium | reverse complement strand
CTTTGCTATCGAAATTCAACGTAACCTTGCTGATACATTAACTAATAAGGTACGCCAGGAACATTTGGGTAATGTAGAGGTTGTGTGGGGCGATTTTGAGGAAGAAGGAGCTTGTAATATTGCAGACGATGTACTTGATGCCGCAATGGTCGTCAATTCTCTATTTCAAACCGATGACAAAAAAGCAGCTCTCAAGGAAATCGCACGTACCCTACGTGGTGGCGGTAAGTTATTTATTATAGATTGGTCGGAATCATGGGGTGGTCTTGGTCCACAACCGAACAATGTTTTAAGTGAGGATGAGGCTCGGAGTGTAGCTGAGAGCTTGGGGTTAACCTTTGAGCGATCTTTTGACGCAGGTGACCATCACTATGGTTTGGCGTTTCGTAAAAGCTAAAGAAAAATCCGGTCCCATAAGGACCGCATTTTTCTTTCCACTGCTTTCTTTACACTTTTAATTACTTTTACTTTATAATCATTCTATGGATAAAATGCGCCCGTTTCAGATCGGCTTGTTAATTGCATTTGCGGTAATTGCAGTAGTGAGCGTGATTGTTTTAGCTTCTTTTAAAGGTTTTTCTATTGGTACCGTTAATCCCTACGGTGACAAGGTGGTAATTTGGGGAACTTTTTCTGAATCAACATTTACCACCTTATTCCAAGAAATCAGTCGTGATGACAAAAATTTCGTGGTAGTTAGCTATGTCGAAAAAGATGAGCGTACGTTTAATGATGAATTGGTGAACGCAATTGCTGATGGTAATGGTCCGGATGCAATCATTCTCAATCATGAGTCTTTGGTTACTCTGCGTAGCAAACTACAACCAATTCCGTACAGTTCTTTTTCCACTCGTTTCCTAAAAGATAATTATATCGACGGGGCTGAGATATTTGCTCGTGATGATGGGCTGTATGCCATACCATTTATGGTGGATCCATTAATCATGTATTGGAACAGAGATTTATTCTCCACTGGTGGTGTGGCTTTGCCACCGGCTACTTGGGAAAACTTGACCAGCGTAGTAGAACGATTAACTTTGCGTGATGCTACGAGAAATATTCAACAAGGATCCATTGCGTTTGGCGAATATCAAAATGTAAACAACGCCAAAGCAGCCTTACTAACTCTACTTATGCAATCAGGTAGCCGCTTGATTGAGGAAGATAATGATAAATATGTCGTAGCAATAAATCAGGTAGCGGGACAAGAAGGACAGAGTCCGCTTACAACTACACTCCAGTTCTTTGTTGAGTTTAGTAACGCATCGAGTCCGCTGTATTCTTGGAATCGGAC
The DNA here is from genome assembly GCA_050305595.1 of Minisyncoccia bacterium. Lineage (GTDB taxonomy): Bacteria > Patescibacteriota > Minisyncoccia > Phycocordibacterales > UBA918 > OLB19. Next base: position 5,436 of record JBNLFP010000048.1, on the reverse strand, counting down.
TTTCCAGGATGATCTCACAGCCTTCTTGGGTGAGCGTCTCACTTTATATTTAGGTTTTGGTAGTGAAGTAGCACAAATTGAAAGGCAAAATCCTAACCTTAATTTTGACACTACTGCCATACCACAAGGTTCTGGTGCTACCATAAAGAGAGTGTACGGCAAATTCTATGGGCTGGCTTTGCTTAAGTCCTCCTCTAATCAACAGGGTACTTATCAAGCATTGTTGGCACTAGCTAACCCAGCTTTCACTGCAAGTTTGGCAGAGGAATTCGGCCTCGCTCCGACAGAACGAACTACACTAGCCGCGGGAGCAGCAGATGCAACTAGGCAGACTATTTTCAATCAAGCTTTGATTGCTCGCGGATGGTTAGATCCAGGTGAAGATCAGAGTGGTAACATTTTCAAGACAATGGTTGATGACGTAGTTTCAGGTCGATCTAAGGTCAATGAAGCAGTGGTGGATACTATTAAACGCTTAGAGCTAGTATTTTAATTTAACTATGAATAAACTAACTAAATTTGTAGGAGTCATAACTACCTTAGTTATAACGCCTGTGAATATTGCGCTAGCCCAGCCAGGTGTCGGGGGAGGTGGTGGTGACGGGGGTGCTGCGCTAGAAAATCCTTTGAGTAACACGACCATCACTGGGTTACTACTAGATATCTTAGATGTGATAATGATCTTCGCCATACCGTTAATTGTTTTCATGATTATTTATGCGGGCTTTCTGTATGTAACTGCGCAAGGTAATGAAGGAAAAATTGAGCAGGCGCGCAAAGCACTCACTTACGCTATTATTGGAGGTGTAATCATTCTGATGGCCGATATTATCTTAGAAGTTATACAGGGCACCGTAGATGCTCTATAAATTAAAATAAATTTATGCCAGGTAGTTTTGCAGAATTAGTTGATCTACTCATTGGAATCCTTTCATTGATAGTGCCGTTGATTTTTTCTTTGGCTTTACTGGTTATTGTTTGGAAACTGATTGATGCATGGATTATTAACGCTGGGGATGTAAGTAAACGTGAAGCCGGCAAACAATACGCAACTTGGGGAATTTTGATACTAGTTATCATGTCCAGTATTTGGGCTATCTTGCGCATCTTGCGTAGCTCATTGTTTTGGTAGTTTTAATCCACACCCTAATAGTGAGGGGTAAGAAAAAGAGTTATAATGGCTATAACGTAGAACTTTTTCAGAATTTCATCGCGGTCTAAAGTGACCAAAAATATGAACGAAAGATGAGCTGGAGTCTGAGGTGAATAAATATTCACTGAAGACGAAGTGAAATCTTGCAGTCATATTTTTGGACACGACGACCCGAAACAATTTCACTTAACATTATTGTGGTGAAATTATGATAAAGTTCAGTTATTAAGTATTTATGATTAGTATGAAAAAGACACTAGTACAGGCTGCTGCTACTTTGGCGGTGTTTACACCAGCTATTGCTTTAGCGCAATTTGGTGAGATCAACAGTTTTATTGGCAGTATCAACACTTTCATCAACAATGTGTTGATTCCGTTGGTATTCGCAATTGCACTGTTGGTGTTCATCTGGGGAATGTTTCAATTCTTTATCAGAGGTGGACATGATCCTGAAGCACAGCAAAAGGGTAAGGATTTAATGTTGTGGGCTGTAGTTGGTTTTGTTCTGATGGTATCAATCTTTGGTATCGTAAACTTGATCGCTGGCGGTCTAGGTTTTAGTGGCGAGAATATTCAAAATATTCCAAGTGTTCCTACACGCTAGATTCGGAGTTTGATTGACAGGCCGTCCGTATGGACGGTTTGTAATCAGTTTCTGAAATTGTTTATGATTGCTCACGCCAGTCCTGCTACAGATGTTGCTCAAGGTTTCCTTGTTAGATTGAACGAGGTGATTATCTATCCCCTTATTACTTTAATGATGGCCATTGCTTTAGTGGTTTTTCTTTGGGGTGCCTTTGAGTTTATTCAAGGGGCCGCCGAGCCAGCTAAAAGGGAGGTTGGCCGCCGACATTTGCTGTGGGGAATTATTGGCATGTTGATCATGGTGTCAGCATTAGCAATCCTCAATATTGCAACCGGAACCTTTGGGGTTTATGTATTCTAAATAAAAATAACCGCCTTGCTTACGCAAGGCGGTTTTAAAGGAACTTGTTTCAACATCTACTACTGTCTTCTACAGGTTTGTAGATTTGGTAGGAAATGCCGATGGGTGGTCCAGGATAGCGTGCAATCCAACGCACCGCACGGATTTCCCGTTTTTCCCAGCAGCTAAGCTGATCGTACTCGTACCATTGTCCGTTGACCTTAGCCAAAGCAATGAACTTATCAGCATCTAGGTCAAAGTTGACAGTCCGTCCGTGGTCTTCGATCTTCTGAATGGCATTGCTGCTCCAAAAGATTTTTTGTCCACGCGAGATGTGTATCGTTGCTGTCGGATGGTCGAACTTGGCTTTCAATACCCCTTTCGCCAGCACTTTAGGTGCTGCTGTTAGGGTTTTTGCTGCTTCATTTTCTTCCGGGCAATTTTCATCGCCCAGACATTTTTCGATGTTAGTTTCAAACCATCGGCTGGTTGCTGTTCCCATGCCGGAGGTGTAAACTCCAGCAATTATAAGCATCAGACCAAGAAGGGTAGGTAGCTTACGCCAACCTTCCCATTCTTTCGGGAGTGATCCTGAGAACAGGAGTCCTGCTAACAATGCAACCAATCCCCACCATATAAGACTGGCAGATGATGGTAGATATGTAAGCTCAACTCCTGAAAGCCATAGGGCAAGGACGGTACCGGCAAGTACCACCACTGCCCATTGTAGAAGTCTCTTCCTGTCTTTAAAATTAAAGACATTAAGAAGAGGTGCTGACTTCATGGATGGCCTTCTAACTCCCGCCGACAGTAGGTATATGCCGAAACCTATACCTAGAGCCAAAAGAAGCGTTGTGACAAACGGAGGCATTACTTATCGTCCTTTTTTTCATCAGTTCTACCAAGCAGCTGCGGCATTGCTAGCACTTCTTTGATGCCTTGTGCACCGAAGATGGTGTTTGCATCTTTGAAGTTGCGAGCCGTTTCGGATGCAATAACGACGTTTCCGTCGACATTGGCTGCTTCTGCAATCTTCTTGAAGCCCTCTGCGCGTGCCTCAAGAATAAGTCGTTCAGCTGTTGCAGCTCCTTCACCTTCTCTGATTTTTTTCTCCTTCTCGGCATCAGCGGCAATGATTGTCTGTGTACGTGAAAAACGTGCACGACGGGCATCCGCTTGTGCCTCATTTGTTTTATGTGACGGGTTGAGGTCATCCAAACCGGTGCCTTGCGGATCGATCTGAATACCAAGTCGCATCACTGATGCTTGCAACCTATAAGCAAACACTTCGTTGAACAACTCTTGGTTTTCGATGATTGTCGCCAGTGTGTGGCGGGCAATCAACGCCTTGATGTCACGTTCGCTGTTTTCGCGCAGATGATCAACCATCATGTCATCAAGAGTTCGTCCGTTTCTGGGCATCCCGATATTGCGAATGAGACGGAAGATACCGCCCCAACGTTGATTGGGTCTGTAGCGGATAGGGTATGCAATCTCGAAGGTGTTACGTTCATCAAACGGATCCACCTCCAAGCCCTTGCGGGCTCTCTTGTCGCTTGCGCTTAATTTTGGCACACCAGAGACAGCGATGATCGGACGTACCAATCCAGCTTCAGCTTGAGCAACATTTGGTATGTCGCCAAACTCTCGCTGGCTTTGCTCTTCGGCACTTAGTCGAAGAATTTTGTTGGCCGGACCAGGTAGTCTGATGTCTTTGTAGTTTCTTGATGCCTTATGCAGGCGCATAAGGAGCCAAGGAACAAGAATCAGACCTGGACCAGGTTCCTTGGTTGGCCTTCCAAAGAAGGTTATTCCAGCCAAATCATCGACATCAATGCTCCGCAAGGACGCTGCTATGTGTGCAATTTGCGCCAGTAGTATTAGTTGACCTACGTTGATGTTGTAGACTGGGTCGACAAAAATCCACTGGGCGGTTGCAATGATAGCTAGGGTAATCTGTGAAGCTAAATAGATCCACAAGACAATTTGGTGCAGGCGAGTATCAGGGAAATAGGCATGCATTTCTGCACCCTCCATTTCACCTTCAATTTCTGCTTCCAGTTCGGCGTATTCACCGCCTTCACCAACGAGCTTGAGTTTCATTTGCTCAAGATCCTCACGAGCTCGTTGTCTCCAAGGGGTACTATTGCTTACTGCCATCTTATGTTCCTTTTCAATGAACATGCGGCAAGGCCGCGTTGTAGGGTAGTGGATAGTGTCTCCACCTCTGCCCAGAATGATAGCACAAAAATGGGTAAAAGTCAAATAAAGGAGGGGAATTTTGTGGCTATAAATAGGGACATTATGGTTGCTTTTAGCAAAAGTGGCGTTATACTGTGGTCTACTTATGACTAAGTTTAAAACCTTATCTTTCTACAAATATGTATCAGTTAATAATCCGGCCGCTTTGCGCGCTGAATTATGGAATTTTTGGCATAGTCTAGGTTGTGTTGGTCGTATTTATGTAGCTCATGAAGGTATTAACGCTCAGATGAGTGTGCCGGCAGAAAAATTCAATACGTTTGATACTTTTATGAAATCTCGTCCTGATTTTAAAGATATTCCGTATAAAATGGCTGTTGAACATGGCGACTCTCCTGCTTTCAAAAAGCTGATCATTAAGATCAAGAAAAAGATCGTCGCTGACGGTTTAAATGATGAAAGTTTCGATGTAACCGATACTGGTGCGTATCTAACTGCTCGTGAATTTAACGATTACATTGAAGATGAAAATAAATTAGTAGTCGATATGCGTAATGGTTATGAAAGTGAAGTCGGTCACTTTGAAAACGCGGTTACTCCTGATGTGGACACTTTTCGCGATGAGTTACAGGTAGCCCCCGAACTACTGGCGGAACATAAAGACAAGCCGATTGCGTTGTACTGCACTGGCGGTATTCGTTGCGAGAAAGCCAGTGCTTGGTTGAAACATAACGGATTTAAAGATGTGCGTCACTTAAAAGGTGGAATCATTGATTACAAGCATCAGGTGGAACAAGAAGGTTTACCAAATAAATTTAAAGGTAAAAACTTTGTGTTTGATGAGCGTATGGGTGAAAGAATTGGTAACGAAGTAATTGCCACCTGTCACTTGTGTACGAAAGAAAAAAGCGATACTCACTACCATTGTCGCAACGAAGTTTGTCATGTGCTTTTTATTGGTTGCGATGGTTGTATGGAAAAGAAGCAGGGATACTGCTCTCTTTGGTGTCAGTTGTTTGATAAACTACCAACCCGTATTAAGAAACTTTACGCTCGTTTCTACAATCGTTACTTCCGCCCGGCACACTTTAAGAAAAACCGACTTAGGCCGAAGATGGTATAAACAAAACTCCTCGCAGTGCGAGGAGTTTTGTTT
>JBNLFP010000047.1:0-7702 GCA_050305595.1 Minisyncoccia bacterium | reverse complement strand
TATTATTAAACGACCAGTTGCTTTAGAGGAACTTTCACGCGCAACAACTATTTTCTTTGATAAGACAGGTACACTTACCTTAGGCACACCAGAACTGCAGGCAGTCAAAACTTTCGGCAACTTAACAGAGGAAAAAGCTTTACATATAGCGGCAGCTATAGAATTTCACTCTATTCATCCGCTGGCACGGGCAATTGTAAAAGCTCACGAGAAAAAAGATGGACACTTGCCAGAAGCAACAAATGTTAAAGAAGTCTTGGGAGAAGGAATTAGTGGTGTGGTAGATGGTTTAACTTACACGCTCGGAAGAGCTAAGAACGCAGCTAATGAACCAGGCACTATTACTCTGGAGCTACGGGGAGATAGAGAGGTGCATGCGCATTTTGTGCTAGCTGACGAGATTAAAGCAGATGCCAAACAAGTAATTAAAAACCTGACCAATAAAGGGCTAAAGGTTCACATGATTACCGGCGATAAAAAAGAAAATGCTGAAGCTTACTTTGGAGACATGGATATTAAAATTCACGCAGACACTTCTCCTGAGGAAAAATACGCCATCATCGATAAGGCAAAAGCTGAAGGAGAAATGACCGTCATGATTGGTGACGGACTCAATGACGCACCTGCTCTAGCCAGGGCTGATGTGGGCATTGTATTTTCTGGTACAGAAAATAGCGCGGCAATCGAAGCAGCTGAAATTGTAATTATGGGAAATAATGTAGCCTCAGTGGAGGAAACAATGACCATAGCCAATCGCTCTGTTCGTATTGCAGAGCAGAGCGTCTGGAGTGGTATTATCTTGTCCTCTAGTGCTATGGTGATAGCTTTCTTTGGTTATATTCCACCAGTAGTAGGCGCCTTAATCCAAGAAGGTATTGATATCGTAGTTATACTAAATGCAGTGCGTGCTGCTTTTGGTGGCAAAGCAGAATAAATTTAAATCTTAAACCGACGTAAAGTTAGGGCATTTGCAACTACTATCACAGTTGAAAGACTCATAACCAAAGCTCCAATTTCTGGACGAAGGAAAAAGCCCCAAATCGCAAAGACTCCAGCGGCAGCCGGAATAGCAATTACGTTATATCCGAGAGCCCAAAATAAGTTTTGCCACATCTTTACGTATACTTTCTTGGCTAATTTCAACAATCTCACAACATCTTCCGGATCACTATCAGTCAGTACAACATCTCCGGACTCTACAGCCACATCGGTTCCTGCGCCGATAGCGATACCCGCATTCGCCTGAGTTAGGGCAGGAGCATCATTAACACCATCACCAACCATCAAAACCACATTTCCGTCCGCTTGTAGGTTTTTAATATGTGTGTATTTTTTGTCAGGCATTACTTCTGCAAAATATGTATCAATACCAAGTTCTTGTGCTACAGACTGTGCTACCAGCTCATTATCGCCAGTCAGCATCGCAACCTTCACACCCATCCTGTGCAACTTGTTAACAGCTTCATAAGCAGACTGTTTGATGGTGTCAGACAAAATAAGATACCCGAGGAGGTTTTTACCATCAGACACAAAAACAACAGTACCTAGATCATTCACCGGATCAGTTACGACCCCGAAACTTCGCATTAATTGTGCATTACCTACATAGTAAGTTTGTCCATCCAGACTGGCTTGAATTCCTTGTCCAGCAATATTTTTGAAATCGCTAACCTGACTTATGGTTAGATTATTTTCTTCAGCATAGCGCAGTATAGATTGGGCAATAATATGTGACGACTGCTTTTCTATAGACGCTGTAATGCTAATAAGCTTGTCTTCAGTAATTTTGTCGGTTGACACTACTTTTACTACACCAAACTCACCTTTGGTTAAGGTTCCTGTTTTGTCGAAGACAACGTAATCTGCTTTGCGGATAGTTTCTATCTTAGACAAATCTTTAATGAAGAAACCGTTTTTGACCGCCAAAGATGTAGTAATTGTGGTCACGGTCGGAATAGCCAAACCCAGTGCATGTGGACAAGCTATTACCAATACTGTAATCGCAAGAGTCATTGCAAAAACAAACGGTTGACCTAATATAAGTGTCCAAACAAGTAGGGTACCGAGAGCAGTAATGCCAGCAGTGAGGGTTAATATAGCCGCAGCTTTATCTGCCAGTTTTTGAGAACGAGGTTTAGTTTGACCAGCAGTCGCTATTAGCTGTTTAATTTGACCCACTGTTGAATGTTCACCGACTCTGGTGAGCTCAATAGTTAAAGCGCCATCGAGACATATAGAACCAGCGACCACTTCTGCACCACGAGTCTTTTTTATTGGAGCAGATTCTCCACTTATTAACGCTTCGTTTATGTTGGCTACCCCTTCCACAATTACTCCATCTGCTGGTATTTTCTCTCCTGGTTTAACTATTACCTTATCGCCAACTTTTAAATCAACAACAGAAACTTGAATCTCTTTCCCATTTTCTAACTTATGAGCTTGTTTAGGTAGTAACTTAGCGACCTCTGACAAAGCATCACCTGCCGCCATACTTGATTTAGCTTCAAGATAATGACCAAACAATAACACCCAAATTAAAGTAGAAATTTCAATATAAAACTCTGTGTTTATAGATGGTAAAAAAGTTGATACTACAGAAAATAGATAGCCACTAGAAACTGCAAGAGATACTAGTGTCATCATACCGAAATTTCGTGTTTTTATTTCATGCCACGCATGTTGAAAGAAAATAAGGGAAAAACCAAAAATAATAGTTGCAATACCAAACTGCAGCCATTTCCTCAATGCAAATTCACCCCAACCAAACCAATTGGCAACCTGTGGTTGTAATAACAATAACGGTACTAATAAAAAAGTAACCACCCAAAAACGGTGTAAAAAAGAGGCTGCTGAGCCGTGCCCCATACTTTGCATCTTGTGTTCGTGGTGTTGGTGATGATTCATAGTTAATTTAAATTTTTCTTGGTTCTATTCTAATTGAATCTCTTAATTTAAAGTTAAATAATAAGTTCAGCACATAACCACTCGTTCCGACCACACTCGCGATAGCAATACGGGCCAAGAAATAATTCCAGTGTAGTATCTCTACCAACAAAATCAAGGAACTGGTAATTGCAATTAGTGCAATAAAAGCAATCAAGAAGAAATACAACCCACCACTAAGAAAACCGCGAGTGGTCTCTGTAAAAACAAACCGACGAGTAATTATATAGTTACAAAAAACAGCAACAGAAAAAGAACAGGCTGCTGCGACAGCATATTGAATGTCAAAAAATTCAACAAAAATATATAAGAGAGTTAAATCCAACAAAAAGGTACCGCCAGCTGCAAACAGGTATTTTATAAACCGCCGAATAGCTGGTATGCGTAACATAGTATGTTAATTCAACAACAAAAATCCTAGATTTAAATACGCAGCAAAAGAAACCCAGAGCAAATAAGGAACCATTAACCAGGCGGCTATCTTAGCTATTTTTGCAAATTGTTTGATAGTGAGAAAGATAGCCACCCACAATAAAATAATTTCTACAAATGCATAACCAATTTCCTGCCAGCCAAAAAAAATGATGGACCATAGTGAATTCAAGATTAGCTGTATACCAAACAACACCAAGGCTGCTTTTACTCCATTCTGAAGATACCGCTGCCTCCACACCAACCAAACCGCGACACCCATAAGTGTGTAGAGAGTAATCCATACAGGACCAAAGACCCAGTCGGGAGGCGATAAAAGGGGGCGCTCTAGAGTTATGTACCAATTAGATACAGAAGAAATAGTAAAGAACGAGCCGATTACACCAGCTAGTTGTGAAAGACCCACAAAACCAAAGAAAGCAACAATATCTTTTGTCATGTCTATACTATACAAGAAAACAGCTACACCCGAAGGGTGCGGCTGTGAGTTTGACACTCTTTCTTTACTACCAGCGTTCAAAGTGACAAGTGTAACCACCAGGATTCTTTTTCAGGTAATCTTGATGCTCTTCCTCGGCCGGGAAATAGTTGGTCAAAGGCTCAAGAGTTGTAGTAATAGGATCCTCCCATTTTCCAGATTCTTCAACTTCTTGAATTACTTCTTCAGCCGTCTTTTTTTCTTCTTCATCTTTAAAGAAGATTACGGAACGGTATGAAGTACCAACATCATTACCTTGTCGATCTTTGGTGGTTGGATCATGTATACGGAAAAAATACCGAAACAGATCAGCTAAGGAGGTATGATCGGTATCATAAGTAACCTTTAAAACCTCAGCGTGCCCAGGATGATTTGTATAGGTTGGACGCTCGTTTGAACCACCAGCGTACGCTACTTCTGTATCTACAACACCAGGCTGTTTACGAAAAAGATCTTGCAATCCCCAAAAACATCCTCCTCCTAAGACTATTTCTTTCTTCATGACTATTCTTTTGGCTTAAGTTCTAAGGAAACGCTATTAATACAATAACGATCACAAACCTTTCCTTCTTTCTTTGGACCATCGGGGAACACATGGCCCAAATGAGCACCACAATTGGCACATTTCACCTCAGTACGTCTCATGCCGTGAGTGTCATCTTCGTGTAGAGTAACTGCTTCCTTAACGGCTGGGTCTGTAAAAGAAGGCCAACCGGTGCCGCTATCAAACTTTGTATCGGAAGAGAAAAGTGGAGCGTCACAAACCGCACAATGATACATACCTCCGGATTTTTCGTTTACATATTTACCAGTAAACGGGGCTTCGGTACCACCCTCACGAGCCACTTTATATAGCTCGGGTGATTCATTTTTTAATTGCTCGTCGTTTTTCATATTAACCAAATGTAAAAGCGAATAATCTAGCTCCGGGTGATAAAATCTTCAATTCCAGAGTGTGCTCACCTGCATTTTTATTTTTAATAAGCTTGTAAAGCTTACTTTCCATTATGTTCACTATACCGGTCTCACTGACATCATCACCACGAATATCCACCTCACAAGTTTCACCAGTACACTGCAGCTGACCTAAGAAATGATCATCCTGCCACACCTCCATCATGACAGGCATACCAGTTGATGATTCTGCCACTATATAGACTTCCTTTGCTTCATACTTGAAAGTTAAAGAAGAAGCTTCTAAGCCAACGCTCTCTGCGTATTCCGGTTCTATGTTCCATTCTCCTTGGTAGTAAAGGAGGTTAGAAATAAATCCATCAGGATACTCTAGATCATATTCTCCTCTAGAATATTGCACTTGCGGTGAATTACTATTACGAGCGCTGCCAAAGTAAGTCTCTGGGGAACGAGCGTAACTAACAGCACCTTCAACATCAGCCGCACGAATATCTCCTAAACTGGCATTTTCTTTCATTACCTCAGCTCTCTCTGCCAGCAATTCACGAATTTTTTCTTCAGTCTCTTCATATGCACCTTCTCCAATATGGTCGTACACAATACGTCCGTGAATATCGATCAAGTATTTATGAGGCCAATAACGATTAGCATAGGCTTTCCAGGTAGAGTACTCATTATCAAGTACTAAAGGAAACTCTAAACCAAATTCAGCTGCCGCATCTGTTACGTTGCCGATATCTTTCTCAAAAGCAAACTCAGGCGTGTGAATACCAACAATTTCTAGACCCTGATCACGATAAGCGTCATACCAGGCATTTAGGTAGGGGAAAGTACGCTGACAATTGATGCAGGAGTAGGTCATAAAGTCGAGTAAAATAACTTTCTCACCAACAATATCCTGCAATTTGAAAGGCTCACTGTTTACAAAGCCAAATGGATTTTGAATTTCGCGATATAGTGGCAAATCCATATCGGCCTTAATATCTTTCTTTTCGGTTGGGTTATCCGCTTGTTCTAGTAAGCGGTATTCAATATTTGGTGCACCCCAACCCTGTTCAATAATATAAGTCTCGATTTTTTTGTCGTAGCCTGTAATAACAAAGACAGCTACAACAATCAATAAACCGCCAACACTACGCTTTACTAAACCTCTTGAATCTGCCAACGGTACCAACTTAGCCACAAAACGTTCTCCTAGTAAGGCAATCGCTAACAACACCAAAGCCAAACCAAGCACGAACGCGAGAAGATATAACGAACCAAGCAAGACAGAAACGGGTAAGATTGAAGCGAAAATAAAGAAGTAGGTTGGTGAACAGGTAGAGAAGACAGGACCGAGAGCAAGACCGATTAAGATATCGCCCGTAAAGCTTTTCTTTTGCACTCCCGTGCCAAGTGCTTGATTAGCTTTGGCGGAAAACTTACCCAGCGGTAAATGTTCCCACAAACTTGGGAAAAGCATGAAGAGACCAATCAAGAAAATGACGCCACCAGAAAGCCACTGCCAGAACTGTGGAGGCACCATTATGAACAAGGTACTAGCTTTGAGTAGGAAGGTAAACGCAATAATCGATAAAGCGAGCGACGCTACAATAATGTAAGGAGTAATTTTACTTCTTCCTGTACTACCGGCACCAATAACAATTGGAAGCAACGGCAAGATACACGGCGTAAGAACCGTTAATGCACCTGCCAGAAATGAAACAATGAATAATGTCATAATTTTACTGAATTTCAGCTACCAACTTTTTCAAATTTTCACTGCCGCTCCACTTCTTTATCACATTACCGTCAGCATCCACCTGCACAAACGTGTGTTGATAAGTCACTCCGTACTTCTGCTTCAAAGCTGTTTCGGTGTCATAATTCACGTCCAAAATAAGTACATTTTCTGGAATAGCATCTAAAGAATAGGTAATGTCTTTATGTAGAGCTGCACAGGTTGGACACCAACTTGCCCGAAAGAACAAAACGACTTTACCACTCTTGGCAAACGCTAACTTTTCTGGAGCATACTCTTCATAACTACCGCCTGTTTCACCCAGCATCATGTCTTTCCCTTCATTCATCATGGATTCAGTATCATCTGTCATCTCATCCTCCATACTATCCATGACACCAGTTTCTTCCTTCTCCATTACACCATCCATCATCGCTTCATCATTCATCATCTTGTCTGTCTCCATAACATCGTTGTTGTTGGTAGTTTTAACGTACCAAAACCCACCAATACCTAGGATTACTATAATTAATGCAATTATTACTTGTGTGTTCATATTTTGTTAATTTTTATGATGATAATAAATACGAGCCGCTAGTTTAGCTAACACCATTACGCCAAGTACTATCGGCAAAGCTGGATCAAGATTGTGCTGAATAGCACCTATAGTGATCAAAACACCTAAAATTGCACTACCCGCCAAAGAAGCAACACGATCGGCAGCGCCACGATGGGCACTATCACGTTCATCCGTAGTGCTTTCTCCCCAAACCAAAGCCACAAAACTAAGTGTTGCCACAGCAAAGACCCCGATCACCAACATACTCATCATATCGAGCATAAGAATGTCGAAAGGGTTAGTGAGAAGGAACAAAGACAACAGGACTAATGCTCCTATGATTATTTGTATCTTGCTGGAATTCATAATTTGAAAATATTTTCTACAGGTTCCTGGTAGAAGTGTGCAATTTTTAAGGCTAATAACACTGACGGCGTATAGTTACCTTTTTCAATAGCAATAATGGTCTGTCGTGATACACCAACAGCAGACGCTAAAGTTTCTTGAGTAACACCAAGATCCGTGCGCTTCTGCTGAACAAAATTAGTAACTGTTTCTGCCATAATGTTAAGTTTACTTTACATTATAAAAGTCACAAGTTGACAGTGTTGAAAAGTATTTTTAAAGAAAAGGCGCGCCCGAAGGGCGCGCCTGT
>JBNLFP010000046.1:0-6437 GCA_050305595.1 Minisyncoccia bacterium | reverse complement strand
CATCCCAACCTTAGACACCGATGTTGTTGATGACGTGTTCGTGATTCGTCTCTACAGTTTCAACGCTTTGGCAGAAAATAAAATGCGCGGAGCGATGCAAACTTATCTAGCAGGTGATTACAACAAACTCGTACTTGATTTGCGGGGTAATCCAGGTGGATTTCTTGAAAGCGCTGTTGCCATCGCAGGCTACTTCCTTGAACCTGGCCAAATTGTAGTGCGAGAAAACTTTGGTGACGAACGAGAGGAAGAGGTATACCGCAGTCAAGGCAAATTACCAGCGTCATTTAATCCTGATAATTTTGTTGTACTGATAGATGGTGGCTCTGCTTCAGCTTCAGAAATTTTGTCAGGTGCTTTGAGTGAGCATGGCGTTGCTACTACTATTGGTACACAAACCTTCGGTAAAGGTTCCGTACAAGAGTTAGTTGATTTGCCAGACGGCTCTTCACTTAAGGTTACTATCGCACGCTGGCTAACCCCTAACGGCGTATCTTTTTCTGAGGGAGGTCTGGAACCAACCGTTATCGTCGGTCGGTCTAATGCGCAAATATTAGCTGGAGAAGACCCCCAAAAAGAGGCCGCCTTGCAATGGTTGGCTGGAGAGCATAATGTAGGAGACATAAGTTTTAATTTGGGAGAATAAACGAGAATTAGCGAAAGTTATGAAAATAATTCTATTACAAGACGTAGCTAAAATTGGTCGCAAAAATCAGGTTGTGGACGTGCCTGATGGGTACGCTCGCAATCAACTGATACCAAAAGGTCAAGCAAAAGCGGCCACTCCAGATAACCTAAAAGTTATCCAACATAAACAACATCAAAATGCCGGTGCTGAAGCAGCTGTAGAGGAACGTTTCTTCGCCAACAAAAATGCTTTGAAAGACCGAGTAGTTAAAATTGAAGGCTTAAAAAATGATAACGGACATCTGTTTGCAGCCATCAAGCCGATACAGGTAAAAGAAGCATTGGCAACTATGAACATTGAGGTGGAAGAAAAAAGCATTAACCTACCCGAACAAATAAAGACCACCGGCGAACACGAGGCGGAACTAGTACATCCCAAACACAGTTTCCGCTTTAAGATTCTAGTAGGGTAGACCGCAGTAATCAGAAATATAGCTATGAAAGGAATGCAATTGTTACAGATCAAAGGTTTAAAAATGATTCTTACCGTGATTATAACGTCAGGCTTAATACTGGCAGGGCTGGTCTACTGGCAACAAATGAATCACAATCAAGTTGAACTAAACACCAACAGCACAGAGGAAATAAATGGACCATTAATAGCCCAAGAACAAATAATCAATAATTCAATTATGAGCAATACGAACAATCCTGTAGCCATTATTACCACCAGCCTAGGCGTGATTGAATTGGAGCTTTTTGCTGATCAGATGCCAATCACTACCGAAAACTTTATCCGATTGGCGGAGTCTGGATTTTATAATGAGACCAAATTTCATCGTGTAATTGAAGGATTCATGATTCAGGGTGGAGATCCTAATTCTAGGGGTACTGATGAGTCTATTTATGGCACTGGTGGTCCTGACTACACTATCACCGATGAATTTGTCGACGGTAATCAGCTAACAAACACTCGGGGAAGTATTGCCATGGCCAACACTGGACAGCCTAATTCTGGTGGTAGTCAATGGTTTATTAACTTGGTAGACAACACTGCTCTAGATTTTAATAAGCCACCTTTTACGTCCAAGCACCCTGTGTTTGGTCGCGTAGTTAAAGGTATGGATGTAGTAGATGCGATTGGAAAGACCGAAACCAAAGAACGTGACATTCCTGTCACACCAGTAATAATTGTGAGTATTTCAATCTCCGAAAGGCAGTAATACTGATAACAAAAAAGCCGGTCCCAGAAGGACCGGCTTTTTTTATTTTACTTAAGCAGTAACCACATCTACCAGTTTCTTAATGATCTTACGACCATCGAAACGTACTTTGCGTGAATTACGGAAAGTTACCTTACCGTCAACAGTAGCGAAAAGAGTATGATCACGACCAGCGCGTACATTAGCGCCTGGCTCGATCTTGGTACCGCGCTGACGCACGATAACTTGACCAACCTTTACGGCTTGACCGTCGGCGCGCTTAACACCGAGGTATTTTGGCTGCGAATCACGCAGGTTTTTGGAAGTACCACCAGCTTTCTTATGTGCCATATTCTTTAATAATAATTAAATAGTGGCGCTATACTACAAGAAATCCGCCGATAAATCAAGTAGCTATTTAGCAAGAACAAAGCCTCGTCATAGACGAGGCTTTGGGGTTACATCAAAATCCTTCTGACTGTATATCTCCATCCCGCAACCAAAGCAGACAAAGACACCACAAAAGGGCTGAAGAAACAAACGCGATCCAACGACCAATATTGAGATCGTACCAACCATTCACCACCGGCACCATAGACAATGACTGCCGATCAAACAGCCAGCCATACAAGTGTGGTAAATCCGGCACATCCAAATTGATCGTGGCTCTCTTGTAGGAATTATCACCTACAGACTGCCAGCTGCAGGTCAGGTTTTTTGTCGTTTTTACCATTGGTATTGAGGAAGTATTGTTTCCTGAACATAAAGCCTCCGGTGGCAGGTCATTTAACGTCAGACCTTCAATCTCGACGTAGGGTTGTCCACCACTACGGTTCCAATCCGATGGAAACACCCATTCCTGGGTACGGTTCGCTTCACCCAAAGCCAGTCTGATTGATTCTGGTATTGGCAGCATGACAGTCCTGGTTTCATATAACCAAGAACTAAAAATAAAAAACGTGATAGTAGCTAAGGCAGCCAGTATATGATTGCGCATTTCACATCCTCCAGTTGTTCTGATCTGACCATATCAAAACAACCTCATTCCAGCAACTATCTGGCATCGTACGCCCAATGAAGTAAGGCTTGTCGTTGTTTTGGCCGACAGTTTTTATCGTGTGGCCGACAGTTGTTTTTTACCTGAGCAATATGTCGCCGCATCGCTTTCCAACGCTTGATCTGTTTCTGGTCCTCATCGGGCAAGCGGCGGCCCATATAATAACGACAATACCATTGGAACCAGCCTCTTGGATCATCTTTATAAATCCAACCCTTCCTACGCCAGACAGAGAGCGGTTGACTAGCTTTCACGCCAAAATGATTTAGTTTTGGGTCCTGTGTGTAAATTCCATCTGTCTGAAACTTCGCTCCTTTAAACCAGCTAGCAGGGAATTCTTTCTTACAATCACGCATGTATACTCCACCGAAAACACCAAGTTTTAACATCTGAGCTGGCGTTAGCCCGGGAGTAAATTCAGAGTCAAAGTTTCGACCAGATGGTTCAGTTAAGTAGTAGGTGTAATTCTTTTGCATCTTGTCATTTACGACCACCTTCTTAGCTTTGCTACGGGACATTAGTATTAATGATAGCATTGCACCGTTGTACAATAAATACCATGTCGTCATGGAGAGATAATTTGGTAGATAAAATAAAACAACTACTCGCTGACCGCGACATATTCACAGTAGTACTACTGATACTAGTGGCGACAGCTTCTTTTGGCTTAGGTAGACAGTCGATAATTGAATCTAACACTGAACAGACCGCTACTGTCCAGGCGGCGACAGAAAAAAGCGGCGTGGTAGAAAATACGATTAATGAAGACATCTACTATGTCGCTAGTAAAAATGGTGCGGCCTACCATTTACCTTTTTGTTCAGGCGCAAAACGTATTAGTGAGAAAAATAAAATCACTTTTCAAAGTAAAGAAGAAGCAGAGGCGGCCGGCTATAGGCCGGCCGCCAACTGCCCAGGCCTCTGATATAATTTACTTATGATAATGGTAGACGTAGAAACCACCGGGACCGTCCCATCCAAGCACTCGATTGTCTCAATTGGAGCGCTTGATTTAGACAATCCCAACAATCGCTTTTATGGTGAGTGTAGGATTTGGGACGGAGCACATGTTGAAGATAAGGCTCTAGAAATTAACGGTTTTTCAAAAGAACAGCTAACTGATACAAGTAAACAGTCTGAGGCTGAACTAGTTACACAATTCTTGACTTGGAGTAAGAGCGTGTCCGACCGTACTCTATCTGGCCAGAACCCTTCTTTTGACAGAGACTTCCTAGAAGCTGCTGCCATGCGCGCTGGCTTGAATTGGAATATGGCACACCGCACTGTCGACACTCACTCACTGTGCTATATGCACATGCTTAAGAATGGACAGAAACCACCGTTCGATGAAGTTCATCATCATAGTGCCTTAAATCTCGACGCTATCTTGAACTACTGCGGTATACCGGAAGAACCAAAGCCCCACAATGCGATGAACGGAGCGTTATCACATGCAGAAGTAACCTACAGACTTTTGTACAGCAAAACTCTTCTATCAGAATTTTCTGAATACCCACTTCCTTGGGTTATCAACGAATAAGCAAAAAAGGTTGTTTTTTGGCGTGTTATCATTTCTTAAATGAAGAAGCTTTTTAAGAGAGTCCAGAAAAAGAAAAAGGACGATAAGACTTGTCGTCTAATGCGTGAATTACTGCAGCCCAACGGAGTTGACCAGAGTTGGCGTGTTTTCACTATCATGTCGGAGTTTGTAGAGGGCTTTAATCTTTTAAAAAAATATCACAAAGGAGTTACTTTCTGGGGAAGTGCCCGTACAAAACCAGGAGACAAATACTATGACGAAGCTGTAGAATTAGCTGAACGTTTGGTAAAAGACGAGGGATACTCTGTAGTCACCGGTGGTGGTGGGGGAATCATGGAGGCTGGTAATGTTGGTGCCTTTAAAGCAGGCGGTACCTCAATTGGTTTTAATATCAAATTACCTGAAGAACAACACCTGAATCCCTACACTACTGATTCAGCTAGTTTTGATCACTTCTTTTCCCGTAAAGTAATGTTGACCTACGCTTCTGAAGTGTACGTCTATTTCCCTGGTGGTTTCGGTACGCTTGATGAATTATTTGAGATCATAACTTTAATCCAAACCAACAAGATTCCTCCAATACCAGTTGTGCTATACGGACGAGAGTTTTGGCAACCGCTTATCAACTGGATGAACGACACGCTTCTGAATGAATACAAGACGGTCAGCATAGAAGACCTGGCTATTTTCGACCTGGTTGATTCAGTAGACGAAGCCATGGATATTATCAAGGAGCGTACCAACTGTTAATACATCATCAAATTATGACCGCTCGAGAAATCTTAAACAGCTTCACCCTAGATGATTTACCCGACCTAGACGTGGTTGTAATCGGGGCTCTGGAACTATTAACAGAAGCTGATCTGCCAGAAAGTAATACACCATTTCGTAGACCTCTCGTAATTGGCAGTGGTAATGCCGCCGCCACTGGTCGCATTCTTTTTCGCAACAACGACGCCATATTTGCCGATGAATCCTCTTACCAAAACGCTCTAGCCCGCGTGCCAGAAATTGATGGGATAGTACTAATTTCTGCCTCCGGCGGAAAGCACGCCAAACTAATTGCTGAAGCTTTAGACCAAGACAAGAGACCAAAAATACTCCTAACCAACAATCCAAAAGCCCCAGCTGCTGCGTATTTTTCCAAAGACCGAATACGAATCTTTCCAAAAAATCGTGAACCTTATACCTACAACACCTCGACCTACCTCAGCATGATCTTGGCTGATACGGACGAGAGAGCAGGGGAGATAAAACAATTTATTGAAGGGATAGAGGACAATGTAAACTTTGCTAACTATTCTAGCTTCACTTTCATCTTGCCAAGTCAATTTACTGAACTACGCGAAATGCTTCGTACTAAATTTGATGAATTGTTTGGTCCAAAATTGATTGGAAGAATCTTTATCGAGGAAGAAATAAAACACGCCAAAACAGTAGTACCAGACAACAAAGAACTCTTTATCTCTTTTGGAGTAGAAAACAATCAATACGGCCTACCAGTCAACAGACTACCGATCGTTTTGTCCAATAATGCTGACTATGGAACAGGGATGGCAATCAGCTACTACATCGTTGGTTTAATTCAAAAAGCACACCCGCCTCACTTTAAGGAACATATAGCCAACTACTGTGAACAAGCAAGTGCAGTCTTTAATCAGGATATTAAACCCATTGTTGAATAGATTATGTCTTACCTAATATTTGATATCGGTGGTACCAACACCAGAGTTTCTGTATCTGAAGACTTGAAAAGTTTTGCTAAACCGATCAAATTCAAAACTCCAATCTCTTTTAACGAAGGGGTTGATAAAGTTGTTGAAGCAGCAGAGACATTATTAGATGGTAAAAAATTACGTGGAGCGTGCGGGGCAGTAAGGGGTACATTGAACGAAGACCGTACCGAAATAGTGCATGATTACGTTTTAACAAAATGGTTAGAAGAACCATTAGTGAAAAATTTAGCAAAAAAGCTAGACACTAAAGTAATAATAGAAAATGATGCGGCTTT
>JBNLFP010000045.1:0-1885 GCA_050305595.1 Minisyncoccia bacterium | reverse complement strand
GGATTGAGCTCACTAAGTCATCAACAGTTATATTGGCGTAAAGTGACACGTTTAGGCCAGGATCTTCACGTTGTGAAGAGTGCCAAAATGGATATAGATCTAGAGATCGTCCTACGTCAGTACCAAACAGTAGAGCCTGATAATCACGGGGGCGAATAATGGTTTGTACCAGATCGCTTTGTTCGTAGAGTTCGGTATCTACCTTTACACCTAGTTCTTGCCAAACTTCGGTGATATAGGAAGCAATACTTTCAAATAATACACCGTTGGCAGAACGAATACTAATCATTAGCGGCACGTTCACCTCGTCTATGGTTTTTTCCCAGCCACCACTACCTGTCATGGTCCAGCCACCATCCTCTAGTATTTGTTTAGCGGCTGCAGCACGTTCTTCTTTAGTCAGGACAGCCGTGCTTGTAGCATTTGGTAGCCAGTCTGTTGGTAGGGGATACTCGGTTGCTTGACCGTAACCCTGAGTAACGCGAGTTACTAGCTCGTTACGATCTACCATTACACTCAAAGCTTTTCGAACAGCCTGGTCACGTAGTACTGGAGTTTTATTTTGGTTAAAGAAAATAGAGAAGACACGAGGTAATGGTTCGTTAATAACTTGCCACGAGTCAGAATCTAGGCTAGATAACCAGGTTTCGCTTAACGCAGCAGTGGCGTTAATTTCTCCTTTGCGCAACGCAGCAACAATAGCTTCTTCGTTCTGATAGAAATGAACGGTTACATTATTAATGTGTGTCTGTGTGGCGAATTCTGGTGCCGTCTCTAGGTTATAGACAGATATCAAACCAGAAGGGTTGCGAGTAACTGACTTTACTTGATACGGTCCGCTACCGATTGGTTCGATGTTGTACTGACTTAACGGCAATTCCTCATCGCTCAATGTGTCCCAGATGTGTTTTGGTAAAATACCAACTGTTAAGTTTTCTACAAATGGAGCATATGCCTGATCTAGCACAAAATTTAATTCGTGAGTGTTAATCAACTCAACCGTTACGCCGCTCCAGTTACCACGAAGAGGTGATTTAAGAGCTTGGTTCTGGATTGAATTAATGGTAAAAGCTACATCTTCTGCTGTCACTGCTACACCATCATGCCAGTGTCTATCCCGTTTTAATATTACGTTGTATACCAGCCCGTCGTCGGAAACAGTCACAGACTCAGCTAAATCATTTGCCAAGGTGCCATCTGGCGCTAGTCTTAATAGACCACTGTATGTAAGGGCCACCAAGTCATTGTCGGCTTTTGTGATTGCTAACACTGGATTGATAAAACGAGGACTACCAACAGCACCTTCAATCAAATGACCACCATCAGCTGGTACTTGTACTAAGAAAGAACGTCCTAGTTGATATAGGCTCCAGATAGAGGAGGTCACAAAAACTAGCAATATTAAACTAAAGATAAAACGGTCAGTCGGTCGCAGTGAGTCTATATAAGTAAATAAACGGTCGAACAGCGAAAACTTAAAGCGCCATCTAGACGATGAATCCATATGAATTACTGAAATTTATTAATCGGGCGGTTGAAAGGCGTCGAACGTCGATAAGTCCTTATGCTACCAGAGTCAAAACAGCAGACAGTACAAATAGTACAGACAGCACGATAGAGAGACGAAACAAGAAAAGTTCGCCACCTCGGCGCTTTGAGAAAGCTGAAGAGTAATTATCACCTCCGAATGCACCTCCAAGACTGGAACCTCTTTGTTGCAAGAGAATAGCTGTCACCAGGAGTACGGAAAGAATAATCTGGATATAAGGTAGTATCGGAAACACGACTGATCGGACGAATTCCATATCGAGACGATAATATCACAGTTGGAAGAAAACTCAAACATATAAAAAAGCCGGCTTGCTCACGCAAGCCGGCCACAACC
>JBNLFP010000044.1:0-5283 GCA_050305595.1 Minisyncoccia bacterium | reverse complement strand
ACTTAGCGAACAAAACAAGGAGGTGCCCTCCAAGAAAGCGAGTCTATTTTAGAGTACGAAGTGCGAATAAAATGGCCGCTATTCTGGGACGACTCCTGGCGAGAGCAAATTTCTCTCTCGCTCGCACAAAAGAAAACAACGCTAACGCGTTGTTTTCTGTGCTCGCGGAGAGAGTGGGATTCGAACCCACGGAGGGCGTAAACCCTCAACGGTTTTCAAGACCGCCGCCTTCGACCACTCAGCCATCTCTCCAATTTATTTGATTGTAGGAAGAGATGGCTTCGGGTCGAACAAGTTCGTCCTCCTCCTTTTAGTCGGATGAAATTATCTCCCAGACAATTTCATCCACTCAGCCATCTCTCCATATGCTGTATTCAGCGTGCAACGATATTAGCAGAAAATCTCACTATTTCCAACCATTATGATAAGCTATTTATCTATGAGACTAATGGGTATAGATTACGGTACGAAACGAGTAGGTGTGGCACTTTCAGACGAGAGTGGAAAAATGGCGTTTCCACACATTGTATTGAATAACGATGAGAAACTTTTGAACGAACTGGTTGCTTTAATAGAAGAGAGAAAAGTGGGCGAGATCGTGATAGGGCACTCTCTAAATAAGGAGGGTGAACCAAACGCGGTGCATGCTGAGGTTGAAGAATTAATTGCTGATCTTACGTTGCAAGTTGGTGTGCCTGTTCACTTGGAGCCAGAACAGTATTCGACCCAAGAAGCCATTCGTACCCAAGGTCGCAATACACAAACCGATGCGTCTGCTGCCGCGATCATTCTTAATAGTTATATAAGTAGAAAATAATTCATGTCCACTATCAATTACGATGATTTTACAAAGCTAGACATCCGCATTGGAACTATTTTGTCAGTCGATGTTGTTGAGGGTGCAGATAGACTACTTAAATTAATGGTTGATTTTGGAGAAACTAAGGCTGAAGAAGATGGTGGTGAAGAAGTCTCATCTCCACGACAGATTGTGTCTGGTATTCGTGAGTATTTTGATGATCCGCAGGCACTAGTGGGTAAGCAGTGTCCTTTTGTTGTAAACCTAGAACCACGCACTATCCGTGGCTTAGAAAGCCAGGGGATGATTTTAGCTGTAGGGGATGGAGATGTTTTCTCGTTGTTGCACCCAACTGTCAAATTGGTTTCAGGGGCACGAATTAAATAAACATATGCAAAAAGAGCAAAATGAAAATTACTCACAAGAAGTAAACAATAAGGGTATTAGCTGGCTGCATTCAAAATATTCAGAAGTCATTTTTGCTTTTATTTCTTTTTCAGAGTCAGTATTTGCGCCGATCATTATTGACCCTTTTTTGATCGCCATGATCGCCACCAAAAGAGAGCGCTGGATACGCTATACCGTCAACGCAATCGTTTTTTCAATTTTAGGTGGTTTGGTAGGTTATTTATTGGGCTTGTTATTTTTTGATTACATCGGAGTTTGGATAATCGATGCCTATGGTCTCACTAACTATTTTGTTTCTATACAAGATGACATCAACCAAAGTGCTCTTGCTTTTATTTTGCTAGGAGCATTCACACCAGTGCCTTATAAGTTGGTGGCGATTGCAGCAGGTCTTGTGCAGGTAAATCTGGCCACCTTTATAGTCGCATCTATTATTGGTCGCGTATTACGATTGGGCTTGGTGGGTGTGGCCACTTATTATGTTGGTCCGCACGCTTTGCCAATCATACGTCGCCATTTGTTCATGATGGCATCTTTAGTAGGGGTCGTGCTCACTCTCTACATCATCTGGAGTTTTCTTACTTAATTTTTCACAGGCACCCACAGTTTCAGCCAGGCGATGCTTGTGCGTAGCGTATAATAAACACAATGTCATTGTTGCGTACTTTTTCGCGTGTATTACCACCACCAAAACTTATGCGATTACCCGGCGTCGGTGTCGACATCTCTGATACTTCTGTGAAGTATATTGTTTTTGATTCTGCCCATCTAGAAGCTGGTAAATTACGTTTGAGCCACTGGGGTAGTATCGACCTGCCGGAGGGAACTATGGTGGAGGGGGAGGTGAGCGACAAAGTCGCGCTAGCTAAGGTATTAGCTGAGGTTAAGCGTCGTACAGGAATCCCTTACGTATATCTATCATTACCAGATGAGCATGCTTATCTTTTTGAGTTGGACATAGAAAAAAATACTCCAGTTTCTGAGATACCTAGCGTAATTGAGTTTAAATTAGAGGAAAACGTCCCTCTCTCTTCCCGTGAAGCATACTTTGACCACAGTATTTACAGTATGGATGAAGCAAGCGGAATGTATAAGGTAGCTGTCACTGCTTATAACAAATTAATTATTGATACCTATCTAGAAGTTTGTAAGTTGGCTGAGGTGACGCCGTTGGTGTTTGAGGTGGAACCAGCAGCAATTGCCAGAGCAGCTTTTCCAATAGAGGACATGAGTACCAAGCTCGTAGTGGATTTTGGTCAGACTCGTACAGGTCTCGGTATAGTGTATCAAGGAGAGTTAATGTATACATCAACCATAGACATTGGTGGTAATAAACTTTCAGCTAGCCTACGTAAGGCATTAGGAGACAAGCCGGAATCAGAGCTAACACAAATAAAAAACACCAAAGGACTCATGCGAGGTGGGGAAGATACCACTGTATACGATTCACTGATCGCTACCATATCAGCATTACGTGACGAAATTGCTCTACGAGTTCGTTATTGGAACGATAAGGCAGGAGACGATTCTGATCGCTATATAGAACAGATAGTTTTGTGTGGCGGTAGTGCAAACTTGCGTGGACTGCATAGCTACTTATCGGAGAGTCTGGGTATTGAAACCGTCTTAGCAAATGTATGGCAAAATGCTTTTGATCTCAATAAAGTCGTACCCCCGATCGATAAAAACCATTCATTCGGTTTTGCTACTGCGATTGGTCTGGGACTAATTCCTTATTCTGACCATGATTAACCTTTTACCAAAATCAGCATTAAAAATTGTTCGTCGTGAATATGGCGTTCGTATTTTGGTAATAGCTTTGCTGGTGGCAACATTTAATTTGTTTGCGTTCGCATTACTGACTTTACCTACCGATTTTCTTATCCAGTCATTGCAGAAAAATATTTCTTCAAACTTGGAAGATGCCATGGCAACAGAGAAATCTTACTTGGCCCTCCGGGCAAAGGTAAGTGAGACCAACTCACTCATCGCGCTACTTAGTGAGCGGTCCGATGTTAGGTGTACTGATCTCATGTCTACCCTGGACGAATTCTCCGGTAATGATGTTTTTATAAGTGAATTTGCTTTTGGTAAACAAGATGGGGTAGTGGTTCTGACTGGAGTAGCAAATTCTAGGGCTAGTTTGTCTGGTTTTAGAAACACTTTAGAAAGTAGTGACATGTTCTCTTCCGCGGATCTGCCTTTGTCTAACTTGGCAAAAGATAGTGATATTCCCTTTACTATGACAGTAACTATGAGTAACACTCCTAAATAATTATGAGTAAAACATCAATCAGGTTAATAATCTTTTCTAGCTCGTTCTTCTTGTTTTCGATTGCTGTGGTCGCGGCGGCTATTTGGTACCGTGAGAGCAGTGGGGCAGAGTTGATACATCAATTATCAAGCTTACAAAATCAGACCGCCATGGAAGCGGCCGAGACATCTTTGTTAAATTTGGAGAAAAATATTCAGGACGATCAGGAATATCTTGATTCCTTGGTCTTAAAGGATGAGACTGAAACGGTTGAGTTATTGTCTATGATTGATGGATGGGCTGCCAATAATGGAGTTGTTGTGAACACGACTAATTTGCATATAGAAGCCGAAGAAAAGGGTAACTATGATAATTTGTTCATTGATCTAACTTTTACCGGAGGCGAGGATGCAGTACAAAAAATGGTCATGTTGATGGAGAGGTTGCCGTATCATTCAGAAATTGATCAGTTGAACTTTAAGCGCCTGGTGACTGGTAACCAAACTTTAGCTGAAGCTGTTTTACAACTACATGTGGCTATAAAGAAATCCAAATAACATGAAATCTTTTTTTGCTAAATTAAAATTTAAAAGACAAAATCATCTCGACCCTTTGAATCGCGCTGAGAAAATCAGTTTATCGTGGTTGGTGGTTGTCTTGTTTACGATAGCGATATTGATTGGGTTGTTTTGGTATGCGATCAGTGAGTTTAATTACTGGAGCAATATAGAAAGTCAGATTATGGTAGATCCGCCAAATGCCATACGTTACAACCAGAAAGGGGCTTCGGAAGTTATAGAGCACTATCAATTTATGATGCAGGAATTACAGAGTGTGCAAGAAATAGAAGTGCAAATCATCATTCCCTCATCTGTGTCGGAAGGACAAAGTGTTAGGGTGGGACAATAAAACAAAACCGGCTTAGCCGGTTTTGTTTTATTGTAGTGCCCCCACCAGGAATCGAACCCAGATCAAAAGGATAGAAGCCTCTCGTTTTATCCATTAAACTATAGGGGCATTTAATGGTGCCAATACCATAACAAATTATTAGCAACTGCGGAATATACAAAAGAAAACAGGCGCTCGTTGACACGGGCGCCCTGCTTCGTCATGTGCGGAGAACTTCATCAAGTTTTCCAACCGTTACACCTCTTTCGAGAGCGTATAGTTCTGCCGTTGATAGGGCAGAGTAGTCTGCTTGCGGCGGTTCTTGTCTGGCTTGCCGCTTAGCCTCTTTTCGTGACATTTTCTCCTCCTGTATGAATGTACGAGCGGCACCACGCCCATATTGTTACAATAGCCACAAACAGGGCAGCCGCCAATGAGAACAAAATGATTGTCGTTTGCCACAACAATGAAATTAGTGTCATGACTGATACGGCAACCAATGCCAGCTTCGCCAGGTTTAAACAACCCGACCTTTCTTCTTCCTGCGCTGTCATTTCTGCCTCCAAGGTTTAAGCTCAATCGTCTCGAGAGAACTTAGGAGCATGTTACTTCCCAATAAAAAATGTGTCAAGTCAAGTTATGCACTTATGAAACTTCGTAACCTCGTGGTCACCAGTTACTAAATATAATTATTCGTTACACCTCAATTCTGGTAAGTGTTCTTAATCCTGGCTTGACCGTCTTTCTTCTTAAGGAAGGGGAGAAAGATATGTCTCCGCCTCGCATTAAAGCAGAGTAGTTTACTTTCCATCAATAAAGCCCGTTCACAAAGTGAACGGGCTTTATTGATGCTTTGGTGCGCGATGAGAGACTTGAACTCCCGACCTTCTCGGTGTAAACGAGCTGCTCTACCAACTGAGCTAATCGCGCATAT
>JBNLFP010000043.1:0-3351 GCA_050305595.1 Minisyncoccia bacterium | reverse complement strand
AGGGAGCTGGTGTTCAAACATTCCTGGCCCATTTAGCAGTTGGTTTTTCAAGGCTTGAAAGAGCCCCTGACACCTTGAAGAATCAACTGATTAATCTGGCTGATACCTTGAAAGTGTCAGCTGGTTCAATTGGTCTCAATATCGCAGAACTCTTTAACCTTAGAGAGATAATATTGGGGGCAGCCATCGTTATCGGTAAGTTAAAAGAACAATGGGATGGTCTAAGTGACCGTACCAAAAAGATTATAGTAGTAGTCACTGCTGCGACTGCCGCCATTGGCCCACTATTTCTTATTATTAGTGGCGGTGTCAGTATTGTCAGTGCTATTGCTGGTGCTATATTTTCTTGGCAGGCTGCTATTGGTGCATTAATAATTGCATTGCCTGGACTGGCCGTGTGGCTTACCAAGTTAATATACGGCGTCGAGAGTTGGGGAGAAGCAATTGACCTTTTAATTCGCGAGGTCGTTAGATTTGGTGTTTTAGCAAAGGAAGTTTTTGTGGGTCTTTTTGATGAATTTAGAGCCTTCGGGGCAGCCCTAGCAACTTTCTCGGTAACGAGGGATTTCGGGGCTGCCTGGGAGGTTTTTTCTAAATCAGGAGCAAAGGCCTGGGATGAGATGGTTGCCGCCGCAGATGATGCAGCTAACAACATCTACAACAAAAGTTATGGTAAAAGATTCTCGACCTTTATTGATAACACCAAAAATAAGGTAAAAGAACTAGGTGCTGAATTTCAGAATCTAAAACTAGAAGATTTTGATTTAAGTAAAGACTTTGACTTTACAGTTCCACCTAAGAGGACAGTAGAGGTTAAGCGACCGAAACCGAATAGCGAAAAACTAACCCCAGTTGGTGACTTTTTACAGAGGCAAGAGCTTGAAGAAGTCATGGGTCTGATTGATGATTATTTAGTGCAGTTGGATGACTGGAAAGATCGGTTGGACGACATCAATGGTGGACTAGTTCTTAATGATAGACTACTGGCAAAGGTTAAGGCTGGCATAGTTGGTGCAACTGAGAATATTCGCGACTATGTGGATGTAGAGAAGAATAGAGAAGAGCAAATGGAACGTCAGCGTATTGCTACCGAAAAAGCGCGCGAGCCATATGTCAAATTGTCAGAGTTTGTAAGTGGGAATTTAACTGGTGCTTTTGAAGGGTTCTTTTCAGTTATGGCTTCAGGTGGTGCAAACGCCTTTGGAGCCTTCATCGATGGCATTAAGAAAGTCGTTGTTCAATTGGCTGCTGCTGTAGCAACCGCGACTATCTTAACGGCTTTGTTTAGTATTATATCCGGTGGTGTTAGCGGTGGACTTTCGACCATTAAGAATGTGTTAGGGTTTGCCGCAAACAAGAGTTTGTTTTCAGGCTTCTTAAAAGGATTGGTCCCGTTTGCTGAAGGTGGTATTGTTACTGGTCCAACGACAGCATTGATTGGTGAAGCTGGGCCTGAGGCAGTTATTCCATTGAATCAATTTAAGAATATAATAGGTGGACGTTCCGTGGACATATCCGGTGAGTTTGTAATTCGAGGCAGCGACTTATTGCGAATTATTGATCGAAATTCGATTGATAGAAACAGACGCACATAATGGCAATTAGACTGGCAGCTGAATATGTAGATATTGATCAAGTTTATACATACAAGGTCCGGATTGAAGACACGGCGTATGTCGGTTCTCCTATTACTATTGATATAGAATATCCTGGAGTAACTGTAACATATGACACAGAAAACGAAGAACCATTTAATCCGATTGTTACTAGTCTCGCAACTATTCCTATGGTTTTTGTTGTCGATAATAGTGACCACACTAGTTTTTACTCTGACTTATTACTGGCTGGCGAAGGCCAATTCTTTGTATCCATACTTAGGAATGATGTTTTATGGTATGCTGGTAAGGTACTCACTGACCTTATCGAAAAAGAAGATGACTATGAGGCGAACTCGATACTCAAAGTAGTAGCTACCGATGGGATAGCTGCTTTGAAAGATGTTGACTATGAGACGGACGATACCTTTGTCGATTTTAAAGATATTGTCCTAAAGCTAATCAATAAAACAGGGGTAGCTGCCCTATTGACTGCATACAACCCCTCTGGCACAGTCCTAAGAACCAATTGCGCATGGTTTGCCGCTGAAATATCCTACCTTGCATCCAAGGATGTGTTAAGGCACACGCGAGTACAAGATGCAATTTTCAAAGAATATGATAGTAAGGGTGAGCCTAAAATAAAGAGTTATTATGATGTTCTTAAAGCTGTCTGCGAGGGTTGGGGAGCTCGTATTATTTTTGCCGATGGTTATTATAATGTTGTCCAGGTCAATCAATGGAAAGAGACATCCTGGAACATGTTTCTTTATGCCTCGGATGGGACAAACAATGGTTTATCCGCATTTTCGACGCCCGAATCTATTGTGTATTTTCCTGTAACCACTGGTGAAGCCGTAGCTGGTAGAATTATTAAGCAAGTGCGGATGATCGAAAAATATCTCCCGCCTTTCAACAAAGTATGTGCTACTTATAACCATTACGATGGAGTTAACTATGCTTCTGAGTATTGGGAAGAAAATATTAACACCCTAGGACCATTCCCCGTAAATAGTAATAGTGGCGCCACTAATTTCCATGTATCAGGCAAAGTTACTTTTGATGTCACTTCTCTTAGAGATGACATAGTTTCTTTTGGTGGGAATCATGACGATGCTTTTTGGATTGCGTGGTCTGTCACTATTACTGCGGGTGGTGGTACTTATTATCTGAGACGCACTAGGAGTTTTAGTAATTTGTTGGGTCGGCCCAACGTTCCTGGGCAAGAAGTGTTCAGCACGCAGCAAGGTACCTATCAGGAATTCACTTATATAGAAGAAGGTGCTAATACACCAGGATCCTATGCGGCATTCGATCTACCTACTCAAGATAATATTTATATCCCAGCGGATGGTGACTTCGAAATGATCTTTACCGTTGACAGTATCTGGTTTGTCAACGCTACAACCAAAGTCTGGCAAAACGAAAGCCCAATTAATATGTATGATGCTATGACATGGTTTGGTCTCTATCTCAGAGTCGACTATGATGGTGTCCCAACAGACGAGATTGTAGGAACAACTTATTGTACTTCTAATTCAGTCACCTATAATACTAAGAGCAAGGAATTAACCACTTTATTTGGTACAGGGCCTAACCCTAATACTATTGGACGTCTCCAGGTTACTGATGATATTGTCGCAGTAAACTGGGTTGACGCAACTACTTTTAAAGTAAGGAATGAAGGTGTCACCGGCGTGGACTTCACGCAATTGTTAGTTAATGAGATTATGCGCGGGCGAACTAAGCCAGTTCC
>JBNLFP010000042.1:0-5177 GCA_050305595.1 Minisyncoccia bacterium | reverse complement strand
TTCATCTAAGCGCTTCTGCGCCCAAGGTGATATGAGGCCGGTCAAGAGACGTCGGGGAATGTTGTATTTGTCCTCCAGTAGGTCGCTCATTCGGTCAGGGTCAAATAGACCGAGCGGAGATTCGTATACGGGGCTGATTTGATCGCCGGCCTTGAGTACGTAGATAGGTTCTTTCTCCATCAACTTCTTCAAGGTTTCGGCGATTGATGATTTGCCGCCGCCGACGGGGCCAAGCAGATAGAGGACCTGTTTGCGTTCCTCTAGTCCTTGGCTCGCATGCCGGAAAAAGCCGACAATGCGCTCGATGACAGTTTCCATGCCATACATGGTGGCAAAGGGCTTGTAGCGTTTGATTGTCCGGTTCATGAAGATCCGGCCCAGGCGCGCGTCCTTGCTGGTGTCGATCATCTCCGGCTCACCGATTGCCTTGAGCATGCGCTCAGCGGCTGTTGCTCGCAGTGACGGGTCTTCACGACAACCGAGTATATAGTCCTGAACCGACAGCTCATCTGTCTGTCTGTTGGCCTCTTGCTCCTTGTATAGCTCAAACACATCAAATTCCATCGCTCCACTCCTTCTTTTTGGACAGGGGTTGTCAATGAACAAATAAAAACTTGGTTCCGAACGAACCAAGTTTCTTTGTTCCTGATATCTTAGACTACGCCTTTATCGAGGATTGTCAACGTTTTTCCACTGCTCAAGCAAAATCTATTTTGAGCCAGCTTTAACCTTCAATCTGGTGCTTCGGTCTTTGTCTACTTTAGGTAAAACAATCTCTAGCAGACCGTGTTTTTCTTTCGCTTCTGCCTCATCAATTAATACCTCTTCAGGGAGTAGGAGAGTACGGGTAAAACCTCCCCAGAACAGCTCATGATGATAATAGTCATCTTCAACTGCTTCACGTACTTCTTCACGTCTACCACGAATAGTTACCATGTCGCGTGTAATAGAAATATCCAAGTCATCAGGGGTAACGCCGGCTACTAGGGCACGGATAACGATATTGTCCGGAGTCTGATACATATCTACAGGTAGCTCACCCTCTTCAGGCTCTTCTGGTAGAGAACTATGTCCTGGCCACTCAGACTCTTCATCTTGATAGTGACTAGCTCTTACTTCATCTTCCTGCTCATCGTACTCTTCGGGCAGCATTTCATCATAGTCGTCTTCAGGGACGCTGCCGGTTAATCTTTCTAAAAATGAGGGTTTTTTCATAGAGGAACTTATTTTTTACGTAAACGTAGATGAGCTTTTTCCAATAACTTTACTTTCTCAAAGAGAAAGAACATCAAAATGACACCCAGCCAAACAATCATAAAAGTAGTTAAAATGGCTTCTCCGTCAGCATCCATTATAAAAATATTAAATAGGGTGTGCAATACAATAGCTATGCATAACCCGAAAGTGCCGGTTATGAGCTTTACCATATCACTCTTGTAGAAAGAGAAAGCTAAGAATACACCGATAGTTCCGGAAGCAAGTACGTGCAACAAAGTAGCACCTAAGAAACGGAAGTTGCCGGTAATAATACTAGCTGACAGATCACCGGAGACTAGTGGGTTCCAGATAAATAGAGTGTTCTCTAGGGCTGAGAAGCCTAGAGCAATGGTTATCATGTAGATGATGTAGTCTATTGGCTCATCCACTGCTTTTCGCCACAAGACAACTATTAAAGCGACGGCGTACTTTAGTAGTTCTTCAGTAATTACCCACACCCCAATCAAGGAAACTCCGGAGAATAAAGTAAGGGCTAATTTTTGTAGTGGTAATACCAAGGGTACGACGGCCATGCCGGCGACGAAGGTGCGGATAATTAAACCAGTTGGCTCCGGCTTCTTTTTGTCTTCACGCAACCAAAACCATAACCAGAACAAAGCTGGTCCAACTCCACCAAGGAGAGCAATTGCAATGTTAATTAAATCCATTTGTTAAGAACCTGAATAGGCTCTTACATTGTAACAGTTAAAGGCGCGAATAAATCCGCGCCTTCGAGCTCCCTGTGAATATTATTTTATTTAAGAGTCATACGTAAACTGCCCTCATTGACAGTTTGTAAGTGAACCTTTCTTCCGGGCCATCCTTTCGGCCCTTTGGTCACTATGCCGTCCACGTTGACTTCTTTTGATGGTTCGGTTGCGTGAGCACATCGTACACCCCAAGAGGTACAATCTGTAGACATAAAAGTTACATGCTTGCCAGTTACAAAACTGGAAGACAAAATCGTAATTGCCATTGCGAACTCCCTTAAAATTTAGGTGGGACTCCCAGCACAAAGTTACTACACTGTAGGCCACTTCGCAATCATCAAGAGTTCAGTATCTTTCAGCTCTTCGGGTAAACGTTGCCAAACAGCCTCCGTCACAAACGGCATAAACGGATGAAGCATTTTCAGAGAATCCCTCAAACATACTCCGAGTACGTACTGACGTGCTGCTTTCGCTTCAGTATCATCGCCATTAAGGATTGGCTTGGCTTCCTCTAGTACTTTGTCGGCCAGTTCATGCCAGACGTAGTGGTAGGCCTTTTCAGCTCCCATGTATAGATTGAAACGTTCGACGTCGCTCGATACCTCGCTTATGATTTTGTTTAAGTTATCGAGAATAGCTTGATCATCGGCACTTATGGTTAGTTTAGCTGTAATATCCGCATCAGCGATGTTGGTCAAAACAAAACGGCTGATGTTCCAGATTTTGTTAGCAAACTTTTTGTAGGCACGTACCTTATCTTCAGACAAAGGCATGTCGTTGCCTGGAGCAGCACCAACAACCAAAGATAGGCGGGTAGCGTCGGCACCATATTTCTCGATCATATCAAGCGGGTTGATGATGTTGCCGAGTGATTTACTCATCTTGCGGCCTTTTTCATCACGCACCAAGCCGTGCAGATAAACATTCTTAAATGGTACCTGACCGAGGTGGTATGTGCTCATTAGAACCATACGCGCCACCCAGAAGAAGAGAATATCGTAACCAGTCTCGAGGACGGTGGTTGGGTGGTATGTCTTAAGATCAGCTGTTTCTTCTGGCCAACCTAGAGTAGAGAAGGTCCAAAGACCAGATGAGAACCAAGTGTCTAGTGTGTCTGACTCTTGCTCCCAGTCATCACCTGGGCTATCAATCTGTACTTTTACTTCTTCACCCCGGTACCAAACTGGAATTCGGTGACCGTACCAGATTTGTCGAGAGATACACCAGTCACGCAGATTCTCAATCCAGTTATAGTACACACGCTTAAATCGCTCAGGGAAAATATCAACTCCACCATTTTCCACCGCGGCAATCATCAAAGACTTCAGGGTTACCTCACTACCTGACTCAACTCCGGGAATCTCGGAATGCTTGATAGTAAAAGTTTTGTTTACATCGATCCACCATTGGAGTTTCGGTAGCGGTTCGATAATAGCACCGGTGCGTTCGGCGGTGGCAACGTTTTGTTTAACGGTTTCTTCGCCGTCAAGTAGATTTTCTTCACGCAACCATTCCACTACTGCCTCGCGAGCCGCATCCACTTTCAGGTTATTTAAACGGCCATCAACGGTCATTTTGGCGTACTCGTTAATAACCTGTGGGCGGTCTTTAACGTCATGTCGGTCAGCCATATCCCAGTCAATCTTGCTGTGAGCCGGAGTAACACCAAGTGCTCCAGTACCAAATTCTGGGTCGACTTCTTCGTCGGCAATCACAGTGATGTTAAGCGGTACGTCACAGAAGGTAAGAGAGAAGGTTTGACCAATATACTGCTTGTATCGTTCATCGTCAGGATGAACCGCAACGGCAGTATCACCAACTTTAGTTTCTGGGCGAGTGGTAGAAATAGCAATCGGAAAGTCTTTGCTGTACTTGAAGGTGTAGAGTTTTGATTCTCGTTCTTCGTAAACGATCTCATCGTCGGAGATGGTGGTTTGACCTTTAGGGTCCCAGTTCACAATACGGTTGCCACGATAAATAAGACCGTCTTCGTACATGCGTACAAAGGCAGTCATTACAGCTTTGTAGCGAGTTTCGTCCAAAGTGAAAGCATAGCGACTCCAATCCAGGCTCGAACCCA
The DNA here is from genome assembly GCA_050305595.1 of Minisyncoccia bacterium. GTDB lineage: Bacteria > Patescibacteriota > Minisyncoccia > Phycocordibacterales > UBA918 > OLB19. Next base: position 1,130 of record JBNLFP010000042.1, on the reverse strand, counting down.
TCTTCTTAGTTTGTCCGATGATAGTTTCTTTACTTTCTTCAGCAAAAGCATCAATACGCTTAAGGAGCTCCTCGCGACCTAAGTCATGACGAGATTTCTTTTCTTTCTTCTGGATTTCTTTTTCTACCTTTGATTGGGTAGCGATAGCGGCAGAGTCAGTACCGGGAATCCAAAGTGTACGCTTGCCAAGCATACGGTTGTAGCGCACAAGAATATCTTCGACAGCCAACATTGAAGCGTGACCCATATGGAGAGTGCCGGTAACGTTTGGTGGCGGCAACACCATGGAGAAAGTGTCTGCATCCGCCTCCGCGATGCCTTTTTCTATACAAACATCTGGATTAAAGTAACCACTGTCTTCCCAGGTTTTATAAATCGTATCCTCGTTGGCTTCAGGATCGTAAGGCTTCAGAAAATCCTCATTTATAGGCGCTTTTTGCTCGTTCATAGTTATTGAAATGTAGCACGAAAAAAGCTTTTCTTGAAGTTGCTAATTGGCTAAAGAACGGTTGCCATTAGCGCGGATAGTGTTGAGAGCGCCTTCAGGGGAAAGTGCGCCAGCCATCTTGGCGTGACCAGCTAGAGCAATCATAATGCTGTTGTCGGTAGAAAGCCCGGGCATTGGGAAATAGACAGTTAGATCAGGATTTTGTTTCAGGAAATATTCGTTGAAGCTGTTACGTAAATGTGTGCTAGCACTTACTCCACCACCTACAATCAAAGTCTGTGCACCAGTCTGGTTGATGGCGGCTTCAGTTTTTTTCAGAAGTACTTCAGTCACTGCGTCTTCAAAGTCACGAGCAATGGCTTGCTTGTCGGTATCGGTCAATTCTTTTCCTTCAACCGCATAGCGCACAGCTGTCTTTAGACCAGAGAAAGAGAAATCCAAATCATTAGAATCAAGCATTGGTCGTGGCAATTCAGCAAAGGTGGGTAGATTCGCTGCACGAGCTGCACCAGCACGGCGTTCAATCTCTGGTCCGCCTGGGTATGGCAGTCCAAGTAAACGCGCTACTTTGTCGTAGGCTTCACCAACAGCATCATCTCGTGTACCACCAACTTTTTCATACTGAGCCCAACCGGCCATCTTTATTAATTCAGTGTGTCCGCCAGAAATAAGTAAGGCGATA
>JBNLFP010000041.1:0-6993 GCA_050305595.1 Minisyncoccia bacterium | reverse complement strand
AGGTCAAAAAATTATCCCCGCTGTCGTTTGTCTGATTGTGGTGGGCGTGTGCGCCTACTTCCTGATCTACGAACCGGAAAGTTGGCGCTGGGAGCTTCACTATACGGGAGCATTCCCAATTGAACTTCTGCGAGGCTTTATTGTGATGATACTGACCTTATCAGCAATGTACTTCGTCCGATTTCTGAATACCTCAGACGAAGACTGAAATAAAACCGCCCTCCAAGGGCGGTTTTTTGTTGCTTATTGATTACCAAACATAACTATAAACACCACAAGTGTTGCTAGGATTATGCGATACCAGATAAATGGCCAAAGTGTGTGACGTCGCACGAAAGAAAGCATAAAATGGATGGCAAACAAACCAGCTGCAAATGCAATCACGCCTGCGATTAATAAACCTCCCCAGTCGACTGTATTTCCTGTCATCATTAAATCCACCAGCTTCTTTCCCCCACTACCTGCAATGATTGGTATGGCTAACAAGAATGAAAAACGTGCAGCTTCATCTCGAGAAAGTCCCATGAGCATACCACCTGCAATAGAAGCGCCGCTACGGGACATTCCAGGTATTAGCGCCAGACACTGAAAAAAACCAATCTTTAGTCCTTTATAAATAGTGATTTTGTTATCGCGTGGGTTGTTCATATATACCCACTCTGTGTACATGAACAAAATGGAACCAATAACCAAAACACCAGCTACTAGTAATGGTGATCTAAATATAGTCTCCATGTAGCTTTCTAGTAACAAACCGAATATAACCGCTGGGATAGTACCGATAATTAACGCGTAAGCAGTTACTATCTCTTTTTGGTTTACTGGTAAACGTGACAGTTTGCGCAGAAGAGCATTAGCAAGAGTCCAGATGTCAGAACGAAAATAGAAAATAACAGCCAGTACTGTTGCAAATTGCAAAATTGCGTCAAATGCAAGGTCATTAACAGTACTGCCTATAATTGAATGAAGTAATATTAAATGACCGCTGGAAGAAACGGGTAAAAATTCAGTTAATCCTTGCAGTAAACCTAATCCAATACTACTCACAACATCCATACGTCCTTATTTTAACATGATATAATGCCCTCATATGGAAGAAAATAACAAGCAGACAGAAGCCTCTACGGGTGCAAGTAGTACTCGCTTAAATTTTTTAGCAATACCACTGGCTATCATTATAGGTTTTGGTCTTATTGCAGCAGCTGTGTATTTTGGTGGTGAGAAGACTACAGAAAAAGCAGTGAGCGAAAATGGTAACTCAGATGAAGCTAGTATAGATGCCATTAATCCGATCACTGAGGATGATCATATTTTAGGAAATCCAAACGCTAAAATTGTCTTGGTTGAATATTCAGACTACGACTGTCCTTTTTGTAAAGTTTTTCATGTGACTTTACAAAAAATCATGGACGAATATGGACCAAGCGGCAATGTGGCTTGGGTTTACCGTCATTACCCTTTAACTTCGCTACATCCTAGCGCTGCGTACATATCAGAAGCCTCTGAATGTGTGGCTGAGCTGGGTGGAAATGAAGCTTTTTGGAAGTTTTCTGATTTAATCTTTGGAGAGCGAGCAACAAATGACCCAACCGACACAACACGCTTACCAGAATTTGCGACTGCTGCAGGGGTTGATGTTTCTGCTTTTGAGGAGTGTTTAGCTAGTGGTCGTAATCGTTCATTGGTAGAAGAAGATTTTGCCAACGCTATTGCGACAGGTGGTAAGGGTACTCCACATACCATTGTTGTGTTTGGAAACCAGTTACTACAAATCAGTGGTGCACAGGATTATGCTATTGTGAAACAGACTATTGAAGGTTTGTTGAGAAACTAATTCTTATTTGATTAAAAAGGGCGGACCAACGGTCCGCCCTTTTTAATTTTTCATAGGATGCCAAACGTCTTTTTCCTTCCTATTTTCTAAAACTTTTCTCCACTTACAATTTCCTTAGCCACTTGCTTGATTGCTTCTTTTAACTCGTCGATTTCAGTTTGGGTGATAGTAAAGCTGTGTTCCACTACTTCACCGCTTGGTTTAGGCTCAACAAACGATAAAACAAATTCAGTTTTCTCTTGTAACTTCTCAGGCTCGTAAATTTGTAGCAGTAATGCGTAAAAGACTAACTGGCGTTTGTAGTTACCGTTACTACTTTTGGTATTGCCTTCTATGTCGTTACGAGACTTAGGTTTACCGGTTTTATAATCCACTACCCTGATTATTTTGCCGTCTTCAGCTCTATCTAGACGGTCCAGGTTACCAGTTAAGGGTATTTCTGGCAGTTCAGTATCGTCAGTCTCAAGGGCTACTTTAACTCCATATTCCGTTAAAGAGTGCTCGTCTACGTTGTTGGCCATCTGTGGCAAATAGCCAACCAGTGCTTCAAGAGCTGTCTCGTGCATTCTAACTGTATCGGCTTGTCCAAGAGGCAATCTATCTAGAGCTTGGTTTAATAGGTCGCTGACTTCACTTGTCTTAGGCAAATCTTCACCTTGGCGTAGCTTCCCTACAACGCGTTCTAGTACAGAGTGTACAGCTTCACCACGTAATAGTGAGAGACCGCGTGGATGGGGTTTGCGCAATAGGTTTTCGTAATAGTACTTAATCGGATCTTCTAAATAGTTATTCAGATGTGTGACAGATAGACCACGGTTGAGGAATAATTCTTTCAGCAAACTAGGTTCAAGTTGAAAACCATTTTGTTCACCGGCAAAGATTCTGGTGGGATCAAATTCGTTATCTTCCAACTCGGTTTCTATTGTGTTGAGTGAATCTTTGGGTAGTTCGATCAAAAAACGAGACAGATCAGATAATTTTCCTTCACTATCAGACTCGCTAGCAGAAATAAGCAAGTTACGTTTAGCGCGCGTCATGGCTACATAAAGTAAACGCTTTTCGTCGTCTTCGGCGGTGAATGCAGGTAGCGGATCGTGCTCCAGTAAAGGTAGTTTGAAATAATCAACCTGTGTCGTTTTGCCAAACGAACGATCTGTAGCATAAGGAATGATCACTGTATCGAATTCCAGCCCTTTAGACTTATGGGCGGTCATCACCTGTACTGCTCCTTCGCCTTGAGTGACAAAAGGCGCAATAAGGGGCAGGTTGTGTAGTCGTCGTTGTTCTAATTGTCGCACTACGTCATTTAATGTGACTGCCTGGTTAGTGATAACCATAGCTTCAATATCATCGTACAAACGACGTAATACCCGGCCATTTTCAATTGGGTTATCTTTGATTAGTTGATCAAGTAAGCCGCTTTTTTGTAGCAAATCGTGTAGTAGCAAGTGTGGCGCCGTGGCTGATACTTTTGCCCTAGCGTCATTTAGTACTGTAGAAACGTTTAAGATTTTGTCCGCAGTAGTTACATTCAATTCGGCCAGTTTGTCTGTATCTGAAATCAAACGATAAAGCGGCCAGGCACTGCTGCGACTACTAAATACTCGAGCCAAGTCGCCGGCCGGAATTTCCCAGTAAGTTCCTAAGAGACAGTCAAATAGTACGCTCTCATCACCTATCTTAAGTACTGCGCCGAGTAGGTTCTCAACCGCCTTGGTCACAGGGTGTGACAGTATGTCCCCTTCGGCAGATGGTTTTACATTTATCTGTCTACTGCGCAATAATGTCGCTAAATGCTCTACATCGCGGTTGTAGCGCGTAATAATAGCAATTTCCTCAGGCGGTACACCAGCAGTTAGGGTTTCTTCTATAGTGTCTACTATCCATTCATCTTCGATAGCTTGATGAGAGAAGTTACGTAACTCTTGCTTCCCTTTTTCATTTTTACCTGAAGCTTTGAGAGGTATGCGGAGCTTGGCTAACTCAGGATTGTCTGTTTCGATCAAACTATGACCGGTATCAAGGATGTGTTGGTTTGAGCGATAGTTGTCAGTAAGAGAAATCACTTTAGTGCCTTTGAACCGATCTTGAAAGAATAAAAAGTTATCCAAGGAAGCACCTTGAAAGCGGTAAATAGCTTGTTTTTCGTCACCTACAACAAAGATGTTGGGTTGATCGTGGTAGTCAGCCAAAAGTTCAAGAATTTTATTTTGTGCCTGGTTCACATCTTGATGTTCGTCAGCTAGGAGATATTGGTAAGTTTCTTGCAAATCACGTAGCATATCTTCATTCTGAGATAGTGCACTAACTGTCTCAAGTATCATGTCTTCAAAATCAAAGAGATGCTTATCACGTAAAGCTGCTTGATAAAGCCTATACACACCAAGTACCTCTCTTAGTTTATTTATACGTTTTTCAAGAGCGACATATGGCCCACGCACCTTACCCTTATGCGCGCCTTTTTCGTGAAATTTAGGCTCGTTAGCCAGAGTTTCCTCTAGTTGGCTGATCCTTTCTGCGAATAAATCTGGAGTGATATATTCTTTTTTTAAGTCAGAAATGGCTCCTGGCAGTTTCTTCACATAGTAAAGTGGGTCACCAGGTGGACGCAGGGCTAGAAATTGACCAGAACTTAATATCTCATCAAGTAAATCTAGTCTCTCGATATCGTTTATAGGTCTTCCGCCAAGAATGTGCGGATAACTGTCTGGGTACTTGCGTATTAATTCACCAGCAAAGCTATGAAAGGTATGAATAGCAACGTGGTAAGCGTCGTCACCAATATAACGACGTAGACGTTCACGCATAGCGTGACTACCTGAGTCGGTAAAAGTAAGGGCGAGAATATTTTCTGGACGGGTGTCGGTCTGTTGTAAGATATTAGCAATACGTAAAGCGAGTATTTGTGTCTTGCCCGTGCCTGGTCCAGCGATAACCATCACTGGTCCTTCTATTGCGTTAACGGCTTCTTTCTGAGCCTCATTTAACTGATTGTATGCTTCTGTAAACGCTCTCCCGGCCTCATTTCTGTCTTTCATTCTGTATAGTATATCGTATACTAGATACTATACACATTACCTCTTTGACTTTATAAAATCGCGGGAGTATGATACCCCCGTCTAAATCACTAGACAAACCTATATATGGAAATCAAAGATATCATCAAACCAGCTGTGACAGTCAATGAGGATTCCACTTTTGAAGAAGCCTTGGAGTCAATGATTCACAGCCAGACTAATAGTTTGCTTGTCGTTGACGAAAACGGCGAGCTAAGCGGTGAAGTATCGGTGGCCGATCTTTTGGACGCTATCGTTCCTGAATACTTAGATGGCGATAGTATTGCTGCTAATTTTGCTACTGAATCAATGTTTGAGGAAGCAGTAAAAGACGCTAAAGATACACCAGTACGGGACTTTATGAGTTCTGATTTTGACGCTGTTGATATGAAGGATGGTTTAATGGCTGTAGCTTCTGTTGCTATCGCTCATAATCGTGCACGTATTCCAGTAATTGACGCTGACAAGCGCCCTATTGGTATTATTTCTCGTCGTGGTTTGAAACATATCTTGGCAGAACATCTTGGTATCGAAGATACCGCCTAGTTAATTATTAAATGCATTTACAGTAAGGCGTATTATTTACGCTTTTATTGTTCGCTCACAATCTAAATTTTATTGAACTCTTAGCTTATGGATACCGTATCGATAGTTGCGCTGGTTATCTTCGCTGTAACTTTCTTCTTTATTTTAACTGAACGCATCCACCGCACGGTGATCGGTCTTTTTGGCGCGATGACAATGGTGTTGGCAGGTATGTATTTCGATTTCTATCACCCGCACGAGGTGGTTGATGTGGTGGATTTCAACACCCTAGGCTTACTCTTCGGTATGATGCTGTTGGTCGGTATGCTTGAACATACTGGTGTGTTTCAGTATATGGGTATTTGGACTGCTAAGAAAACCAAAGGCAATCCCTGGTTATTGATGATTGCACTGTCTGGCATAACGGCTGTCTTGTCGATGATTTTGGACAACGTAACCACAATCATTTTGATTGTACCTATCACCATCATCATCTCAGAGATGTTGAAGATTAACCCAACTCCAATTTTGATGGCTGAGGCTCTTTTATCTAATGTTGGTGGTACCGCTACTTTGGTTGGTGACCCTCCGAATATTATGATTGGTTCTGCCGCTCATTTTTCATTTAACGCTTTTTTAACACACTCATTGCCCGTAGTAATAATTGCTTGGGTGGGTACTTTGGCTTTGTTCCGGTTCTTATATAGAAAAGACTTAACTCAGCAGCCACAGCACGTCGAGCAGTTGATGGCAATGAAGGAAAGAGAGGCAATCAAAGAGCCTCTAGTATTGAAGAAATTGTTGGCTATTTTTGGCATTGTTATTGCCTTGTTTTTCCTACATTCTGCTTTACACCTAGAACCAGCAATGGTTGCTTTAATTGGTGCAGCCCTTGCTCTCATTGTTGTGGCGCCACAGAGTGACCCACAAAAGACTATCGAGAAGTGTGAGTTGTCTGTACTACTTTTCTTCGCGTCGTTATTCGTTATCGTAGGAGGTTTGGAGCACGCCGGAGTACTTGAACAGGCGGCTCATTTAATTACTTCTGGTGCGGAAGATAATCTGCTTATGACAGCCATTATTATCCTTTGGGTGAGTGCTGTTTTGTCAGCTATTGTAGATAATATTCCTCTTACCGTGGCTATGATTCCTATCATTGGCTATCTAGGTACCCAAGGTGTTCCGGTAGATTTACTTTGGTGGGCACTAGTGTTTGGTGTTGGATTTGGTGGTAACGGTTCCCCTATCGGCTCTACTGCTGGCGTGATAGTTGTATCCAAGTCTGAAAAAACTGATCACCCAATCTCCTTTATTGATTGGATTAAACAAGGTTTGCCAGCCACAGTGTTAGGGTTGGTGATAGCAACTGGCGCTTTAGTACTTGCAACTCCTTGGTATATGGGGCACACAGCTGCAGCAAAAGGCGTAGTATCAGAAGATGTCGAATTTCCTAATTTAGAAATGAAAGAAATAGGTCCTGTAGCACCTGTTTCGGGACATTAATTAAATAAATAACACAAAAGCCCGTGACAGAGTCACGGGCTTTTGTGTTATAGTCGAAACAGTAACAACGGAGGA
>JBNLFP010000040.1:0-7267 GCA_050305595.1 Minisyncoccia bacterium | reverse complement strand
TATCCCGGCAAGCGTTACTATGGTGGTCAGACTTATACTGATCAGGTAGAAACTATCGCCATCGAACGAGCAAAGAAATTGTTTAACTGTAAGTTTGCTAATGTGCAGCCCCTTTCTGGCGCACCAGCCAACGTTGCTATGTACTTTGCTCTAATGGAACCTGGCGACACTGTGCTTGGTATGCATCTTGAGCACGGTGGACACTTAACTCACGGTTACCCAACCACCAACATCAACAAAGTTTTCAACTTTGTTCGCTACAAGATGAAAGATGTTTCAACTGGTGAAATTGACTACGATGATTTACGTAAGGTGGCACACGAGCATAAGCCCAAGATTATTTTGGCTGGTTTCTCTGCCTACAGCCGTGAGCTTGATTACGCCAAGTTTGTGGAGATCGCGAAGGAAGTCGGTGCATATACCGTGGCCGATATGGCGCACATCGCTGGCTTGATTGCTGGTGGCGTGGCACGCAATCCGTTTGACGATGGGTTTGATGTTATTACTACCACTACCCACAAGACGCTGCGTGGTCCACGGGGTGGCATGATCTTAGTGCGCGAAGATGAAGAATTGGCCAAGAAGATCAATAAGTCAGTCTTCCCAGGACTCCAGGGCGGTCCACACATGAACAATATCGCCGCTAAAGCCATCGCGTTTGGCGAGGCGCTACAACCTTCATTTAAAACTTACACCGAGCAGATCTTGAAGAACGCTAAAGCCATGGAAGTGGTCTTCGCAAAGGAAGAGGTACGCATGATCGGTGGAGGAACCAGCAATCATCTTATCTTGGCTGACGTTGGCTCCATTGGTGTGACTGGTAAAGAGGCTGAAACCTTGCTTGATGAGGTAGGGATTACTTTGAACAAGAACATGATTCCCGATGAATCACGTTCAGCTATGGATCCTTCTGGTATTCGTTTTGGTACTCCGGCTATGACCACGCGTGGTATGAAGGAAGGCGAGGCAACTCGCTTGGCCGAAATTATGATTGAGGCTATTCGCAACAAAGACGACCAGGCTATTAAGGACAGACTGAAGGCTGAGGTTAAGGAGCTGTGCGAAAAATTCCCAGTGCCGGATAGTTTTGTCTAGAAACTAAACCCTTGCTTTTTCTGTTCTAGGAGTTAGATTACCTTTAGTTCAAAGAGGGAGAGTGTAATGCTTACTACCTGTAATCGACCTGGTTGCCAGAACCAATTTGATGTTGATGGTCACGGTCATGGGTTTATGGTCTTTGTGCCAGCCAGAAACACAAATGTACCCGTTTGCGGTGATGGGTGCATGCGTCTCTACAAAGAAAAAATTAGCAAAGAGGAGTCGATCAAAAAGGATCAAGAACTCTCAGTGACCGAACATATTCTCTGAAGAAGAAACAGCGCGACCTAAGGGTCGCGTTTTTGTTTGATGCTACAATGCTAAGAATGAAAAGATGGTGGCGTCAATTTAAAAGAAAACCATGGGTAGAAAAGATATCAGAACATTGGCTGACTTTGATGTTTGTTTTTGGTTTCCTAAACGACTTTTTGTTACTGAATAAAGTAGACTCTGTTTTTGACAATGTTGTGCTCCTTCTTTATGTGGTGTTGGCCATGTGCAGCATTGTCATGCTTTACGCTGCAACAGCAGGAAAGTTATCGGAAGGTTGGAATCAGATAGCCGCTAAGTACTCAAGGATGACTTTGCAGTATTCATTTGGTGGTCTTTTCTCTGGCATGTTGATCTTTTATGGACGCAGTTCATCATTGCTAGATGGTTGGCCATTTTTGCTTATCTTCGCTGTCATCATCTATCTTAACGAAACGGTGAAAGACCGTGCTGGTAGGTTAGTGATAACCATTGCAATGTTCTTCATTGGCTTATTTTCATATGTAGTGCTCTTGATACCAGTGGTTACCGGTAAGATGGGTGGTTGGGTGTTTGTCGGTAGTGGTTTGGTGGCGTTGTTGATTATCTACCTGTTACTGCGTGTGTTACGTCTCATTATTCCAAATTTCTTAGCGTTGCAGATGAGGCAGTTGGTGTTTGTAATTGGGACAATTTTTGCCGTGATGAACTTTCTATATTTCACCAATATAATTCCGCCAATTCCTTTGTCGCTTAAAGATGTTGGTATTTATCACTCAGTAGTACGTTTTGATAATGGAGAATATCAACTTAAGTACGAACCAGGTACGTGGTGGCAATTCTGGAAACGATCCGATGACGCCTTCCATCCGTCAGCAGGTGATAACGTTTTCTGCTTTGCTAGCATTTTTGCACCGGCTAAACTTTCTACTGACATTTTTCATCGTTGGGAATATTACGATGAGGTGAAAGGTGATTGGATCACACATTCTCGATTGCAATACTTTATCAGTGGTGGCCGTGATTCTGGCTACCGTGGTTATACCCAGATTGGTAATTATTTCGAAGGGAAGTGGCGTTGTACTGTTGAGACGGCTCGTGGTCAGGTGCTGGGTAGAGAGAGTTTTGTTATCAAGGCTGGACCTCCAGAAAATGACTTGGTAGTACGAAACGAGTAATTTGGTATAGTAGGGCGATGCAGACAGTTTTGCGAACCGCTATAGAAGATGTATGTAAAGATCTGGGTCTACCTGAGGTGGATTTTTCGATTGAACATCCATCTGACATGAGTAATGGAGACTTTGCCTCTAATGTGGCGATGGTTTTAGCCAAGGAGGCAGGTAAGGCACCACGAGAAATTGCTGAGCTAATACTAAAAGAATTAGACGATCAAATTGAATACGTAGAAAAAATAGAAGTGGCTGGTCCTGGCTTTTTAAACTTTTATCTTCATCGCGACTTTTTTGCAGCAGAAGTAGTGCGAGCCTATAATGAAGCTGATCGTTGGGGTGCTAATCATTCTTGGCACAACAAGACTGTGTTGGTGGAATACACAGACCCTAATCCGTTCAAAGAATTTCACATTGGACACTTGTTCACTAACGCAGTGGGCGAAAGTATCGCTCGTCTCTTTATGGCGCAGGGAGCAACTGTGAAGAGAGTGTGCTATCAGGGTGATGTTGGTATGCATGTAGCTTCAGCTATTTATGGAATGCAACAACTTGGTCTGACAGCCGATAAGGAATTCACTGCCAAAGATTTGGGTAAGGCGTACGCACTTGGTGCTACTGCGGCTAAAGAGGATGAGACTACAGCAACTGAAATTAAGAGAATTAACAAAGCTGTTTACGAAAGAAGTGACGAGGATATTAATGCTCTCTATGACGTTGGACGCAAGGTTTCTTTAGACTATTTTGAAACCATTTACGAAATGGTTGATACTAAGTTTGACCATTACTTCTTCGAGAGTGAAGCGGCTGAGCCAGGTAAGCAACTAGTGCTCGATAACTCGGATATTTTCCCAGAGAGCGAAGGAGCACGTATTTTCAAAGGCGAGGAGCACGGACTGCACTCTCGCGTCTTCCTAAACTCAGAAGGTTTGCCAACTTACGAAGCCAAAGAACTAGCACTCGCAAAGCTAAAAGACGATTACTATAACTACGACCATTCAGTTATCTCAACTGCAGCTGAGGTTAATGAGTACTTTAAAGTTTTATTAAAAGCACTTTCTTTCATTTACCCAGACTTAGCGGAAAAGACTGAGCATATTGGCCACGGTATGGTGCGTCTATCTAGTGGTAAGATGTCATCACGTACAGGCGATGTTATAGCTGCTACTGATTTTATCGATGAGATTACTGAAGCTGCTCAAACCAAGCTGATTGAATCAGGTAGAGAGGGAGCCAGTGAAGCTTTGGCTCATGAAATTGCCATTGCAGCCATCAAGTATTCGACTCTCAAAGGGTCGATCTATCAGGACAAGGTCTTTGATAAAGAGCAAGCACTTTCGTTTGAAGGTGCTTCTGGTCCGTACTTGCAGTACACTCACGCGTGTATTGTGTCAGTACTAGAAAAAGCTGACGCCGCTGGAGTGTGGGCAACAGCCGACAATCCTCCAGCGAAGCCGTACGAAATAGAAAAGCTAATTTATCGCTACCCAGAGGTCGTTGAACAGGCTTTTTTAGATCGTGAGCCACACCAAGTAGTGACTTTCTTAATTGATTTAGCATCAGCTTTCAACAGTTTCTACGCGACAGAAAAAATAGCAGATACTTCAGATGGACATGCTCCGTATAAGGCGTTAGTAGCGGCTACGGTAAAACAAACTCTCCAGAATGGTCTTTGGATCTTAGGCATACGTGCCCCAGAAAAAATGTAGTATGTCTTACTGCAAATACATCAAGGATAAACCCCTACATAAGCACTATCATGATAAAGAGTATGGTTTTCCAGTTTTTAATGACAATGCGCTACTAGAGCGATTAGCTTTGGAAATGAATCAAGCTGGTTTGTCTTGGGACTTGATGTTAAAGAAGCGTGAAGGCTTCAATAAAGCTTTTAAGAATTTTCAAATTGATAAAGTTGTCCGTTTCACCAAGAAAGACATTGAGCGTTTGTTGCAGGACGAAAATATTATCCGTAACAAGCTTAAGATAGAAGCGGTTATTAATAATGCCAAAGTAATTCAAGGAATACAGAAATCTCACAAATCATTTGTTAGTTGGTTAGCCGAACAAATGAAAGAACTTAAAGATGAGAAAGAGGCAGCGAAGTTCTTTAAGAAACAAGGTTTTAAATTTGTTGGTGGCGAGATTATCAAAGAGTTTTTGCAGAGTGTCGGATATCTCAAAACTCCCCATGAAGCCAAGTGTCCAGTCACAAAAGAAATATTTAAAGCCAAGGTATTGGCTGTAGTGAAAGGTATTCCAAAAGGCGAGACCATGACTTACGGTGAGGTTGCCAAAGCTGCTGGTAAGTCAGGCGCGGCTCGCGCTGTTGGTGCACTAATGCGCAATAACCAAGATAAACGCATTCCATGTCATCGTGTGGTGTCCAAGACGGGTCTCGGTGGATATAACGGTTTACGTGGTAAAAGTAAGGCAGCTATCTTGAAAGCTGAAAAGGCGATCACAAAATAGGCTTGCAACTAAGTCTGTAATAGGGTAGTTATAGTGGTTGGACACCGCGAAGGAGGGGATTTTGCTAAAACAAAAAAGATACCGTTGTCGGTTGGAAATATATGACGGAGAACGACTTACCGAGATCCAGTCTGGTTTTTTGACTGTAGAACATATTGTGTACTTCGTCACTCATTCAAAAAGAGTGTCGGTGTACTACCAGAAGAAAACTTACACTGGTGCACAATTCCTCAAGGAGGTGTTGGGGGTGAAGGTAAAGAAGCAAGGGTCGTTGAGTTCGAAAGACGGACCTTATAAAACAAAGAGGCGCTTTCCCGAAAATAAATCTGGTTTTCAGGCCTGGAAGCCATGGTGATTCATATTGAATTTCCATGGCTTTTTCTTTGCGCAAAAAGTGTTACTATGCAAATGCAGCCTGATACGTTGCATTTTATTATGTCTGATATACATAAATCACTATGGAAAAAAATGAAGTAAAAACCACCAGCACGGATGGACGAGTTGAAGAGCGCGAAGTCAGTGAGGTAGCAAAGCGTGAAGAGGAAGTGCTAGCTTTTTGGCGTGAGCACGATGTTTTTAATAAAAGTTTGAAAAAGGATGCCCCGAAGGGGGATTTTGTATTTTATGATGGCCCACCATTTGCGACTGGTTTGCCACACTATGGCCATATTTTAGCCGGTACTATCAAGGACGCGATTCCACGTTTCTGGACCATGAATGGTTTTCATGTGCGTCGTCAATGGGGTTGGGACTGTCACGGTTTGCCACTGGAGAACCTGATCGAGAAGAAACTTGGCCTTGGCACCAAGCGCGATATCGAAGAGTACGGCGTAAAGAATTTTAACGAAGCTGCTCGTGATGCAGTAATGGAATATGCCGATGACTGGAAGAGAATCATTCCACGCATGGGTCGCTTCGCAGATATGGATCACGACTACAAAACCATGGATAGCACCTACACAGAAAGTGTGTGGTGGGTCTTTAGTGAGCTTAATAAAAAGGGTTTGGTCTACGAAGGGTTCAAGTCTATGCATCTATGTCCACGTTGTGGAACGACGCTATCTAACTTTGAAGTTAATCAGGGCTATAAAGACATCAAAGATATTGCAGTGACGGTAAAATTACCGCTACTAAAATTAGATGAGTCTGGTAATCCTAAAGGAGTAAGTTTACTTGTTTGGACTACTACTCCTTGGACATTACCGGGCAACATGGCTGCGGCTGTCCATAAAGATCATGATTATGTAAAAGTTGAAGTACAGACCGAAGAAGGAAGTGAGCAGGTAATTCTAGCCAAAGAACGCTTATCGCAGTTAGGTACTGAAGACTACAAGGTCCTAGAAGAAATGAAGGGCTCTGATTTGGTTGGACTGAGTTATCTACCTCCGTTTGATTATTTCAAAGATCGCGAATTTGAAGGCAGGGAAAATGCTTGGAAGATTTATCATGCAGATTATGTGGAGATAGGAGAAGAAGGAACCGGTGCTGTTCATTTAGCTCCTGCTTATGGTGAGGATGATATGAACTTAGCTAAGGAACACAACATTCCGATTGTGCACCATGTGGATGAGAGCGGACATTTCATGCCGTTTGTCGAAGGTTTCAACTGTGAGTTGGTAAAGCCTAAAGATGATGACGATGCGCACGTAACTCACCTTGATACCGACATCGAGATAGTTAAAGCTCTTAAAGCTTCTGGCAAGTTGTTCCGTAAGGAAAATATCACCCACAGCTATCCGCACTGTTGGCGTTGTGATACACCACTCCTAAACTATGCAACTACTTCATGGTTCGTGCGCGTGACTGACTTGAAAGATAAGTTGGTGGCCGAAAACGACAAGGTCCATTGGGTGCCAGACCATGTCGGAAAGAACCGCTTCGGTAAGTGGCTAGAGGGAGCGCGTGACTGGGCAATCAGCCGTCAGCGTTATTGGGGTGCGCCGTTACCAATTTGGCGTAATCCAGAAACCAAAGAATATAAAGTATTCGGCTCATTAGCTGAGTTGCAAGAATACGTACCAAAGAGTGGTAACCAATACTTTGTGATGCGTCATGGTGAGGCAGAACACAATGTAAACAACATCTTTTCCTCTAGCTTAGATCATCCGCACGCACTCACTGAAAGAGGTAGAGAAGAATCTCTGGTGACCGCAAAAGAATTGCAGGGTAAAAAGATTACAAAGATTTACTCATCACCGTACAGTCGATGTTTTGAAACCGCTAAATTGGTAGCGGCAGAACTTGGTTTGTCTGAAAACGATATTGTGGTGGATGATCGTCTA
>JBNLFP010000039.1:0-3395 GCA_050305595.1 Minisyncoccia bacterium | reverse complement strand
CTCCACGCCCTAGGTGCGCTGTCATGACTCAGTCGCATGATAGACGTTACAGATAGTATCTTTCGATACGACCTATCCTTAAGAAAGCCATGTCTTGAGGGATGCGTCTGTGATTCTCATCACACGGTAGAAGTCCACACTTACACTTTAGGTGGCAAAACCTCATATGTCCTGAAGAACATATTCAGTTCCCATATTGATCGTTGTACGTGACACCCCAGGCCCCAATCTCACACTAGGTGAGCCCTCGAATTTTACCGCATTCGAGTGTGTCCCTTACCTTCTTACCTTGTCGTATGTGTGTCGTTATAGAATAGTAACTTGCATAATGTAAAAGCAATATGTAAACATTAGCTTTGCCATCTATCAAGACTATAAGGTCCTTATATAGGCGTATAAACGTATCCTCACTCGCAAGCAGTCTTTGAAAATATGGTTGTACGTGATATATTAGACCCATAATACTCTGATACTAGCTGTGACATCCCGCCCTCAACTAAGGATGACTAGTCTTAATCAGGATCATTACGGAGTGCAATTACCGAAGTAATAATGAGTAATATATCACATACATTACAACCTGAATAAAAGAGTTATTACAAAAGTTTTAGAGTTAAGATCATAGTACAGATTACATGATGTTCTCAAAGTTTGCAAAAGCGACAACATAAACGATTAAACATCTCACGAAGATACAAGTTACACATCGAGTCCTACGATGAATGTCCTTTGGCGGCTCTTCACAGCACCGGCTCCTAGACGACTTCCCAATCCTCCGGCAGGGTCTCGTGGCAAACGAACTTGTTGCAGCAGTCATAGAATTTAGGCACTTTCTCTACACAAAAATAGTTCACAAGCAAAACATGAGCAGCTAAAGCTCAGCAAGGTTTACCCGTCAAAGTGGCTAGCTACAGTCGACTCCTAGTATGCAAGATATAGGGGCTGACTCTATAACTATGCACAAACTCACGCTATGAGTAAGTCCTTACTTTCATAGTTTAGCTCTACTCAAATTATTTTAAACTATAAGCCGTAACCTGATCTAAACAAGCAAGAGTTGCAAACAAGGTTATTGAAAAATCAATTACTTCCATTAATCTAGCCTTCCAATAATTTACTATGTGCTGACCGTCACAAAACAAATGGTTACTCATATCCGAGAGTCGCGATGATTCGAATCAATGTACATCCTACAGAAGAAACTTGATACACACGACACGTACACGCTCATGATAAGCCGTATGAGGCAACATTTCACGTTGATCCAACAGAGTTGAACGAATACACTACTCCTGAGAAAAAGTGCTCCCAACTCCACCCTTAGTCTGGCTGAGTGGCCCATGGGACCCACCCTAATTTATCTCTGAATGATCGGAGAAGGTGACCAAATAGGGAGTGAATAAGAATCAATCATAATTCCTTAAGGGAACTTGACATGTCCTAAATTAGACCCAACGTGTCTCTGTTCTAACTCGATCAAGACCAACTAGCTATGAAAAAGCAATTAACTCTCAGAATCGGGTTAGGAACTGAAAACACAGCGAAAAGTATTAAGCGGTGCAAGCAAGAGTCACAAGTAAAACAACGACAATATTTTTTTTCTTCACAGAATTTCATCGAACACTTTACACACGTACTCAAGAAACAACCATGAGAGCTCAATAAGAACAAAAAAAAAACTAAGCATTTGAACTGGTGGCTTGAACAAGACTGACGACTGCAACTACTACAAAACTCGAACAAGAGCGCACGGCAAATGCTTGATACAAAACCAAGATTCACTGCCGGAGAACAGAGACCGGAACTGGCCGCGGAGAACCCTGTGGAAATCAGGACCGAAGAACCGAAGCAAAGACTGGTACGCGCTCCTGGGCAGCAGATCGAACCAAAACACCAAGGTTTCCAAGAATAAAACTAAAGAGCTTGTTGCTGCTGCTGTGGAATAGACTAGATCAACGGTGCAAACACTAACTCGCTGGAATCAAGAAGTAGAAGTCAGCAGAACAAGAAGAAAAGACAAAATCTTCAGCTTTAATGATGGTGTTTCCTAGAATTTCAGAACTTCACTGGTGTTGCCTGCACCACCATTGATTAGATCTTGAGTTTTCAGAATTTCAGAACTTCACTGGTGTTTCCTAGAATTTCAGAACTACATGCGTGACTAAACAATTAGAGCAGCTCATTGATTAGAGAAACTATTCCCTCCACCGCAAAAAGAGAAGAAAACACAAGGCAGCTGCAAAGAGCAGCATTGAGACCGTCGCTTGGAGCAGGACCTGCACATGGGAATCGTAGCCAGAACTATGACCGGTGGCAAATAAAATCCAAGTGGAGACTCCATTGTCGCGCCCGACTTGACGAGCAACGCGGAAAACGGATCTGACTGGGTACAAGCGAAAAACGAGCACGAAGAAACGAACGAACCCGACGACGAGGCAAGAACAGAAAGCAGGCGGTGAAAATCAAAATCAGGAAACCAAGAAACCGGCGACCAGACCGGGCAGAGATTTGCTGCGTGCTGGAATCCGAAA
Source organism: Minisyncoccia bacterium (assembly GCA_050305595.1). Taxonomy (GTDB): domain Bacteria; phylum Patescibacteriota; class Minisyncoccia; order Phycocordibacterales; family UBA918; genus OLB19. The sequence goes on along the minus strand of JBNLFP010000039.1, from coordinate 864 downwards.
CAAGAACCACCAATCTCGGGACCGCCCAGACGAGATCCGGTCACGAGAAACAAATCAGGCACGGGCTACTTGGGCGGCACACACAATCCGGAGCGGGGACAGAAAATCGGCGCCAAAACCGAAGAAAGGAAACTGCTGTACATCTTGAGCGCGAGCGGGGACGAGCGGGAAAGACACGAAGAAAATCTTCACCGGCGTCCTGCTCACGGGAACAAAAACCAGCGGGCGCTCCTGGGCGTGCGGACCGGGCGCTAGAAACGAGTCTGAACGGAGAAAATACGGCAAATTCCTTCGCCAGACATTGAAGTCGGCGCAGAAACCGAAGAAAAGTTGGAGACAACGCCCCGCTGCAAGAACGAATCAGGCGAGCTGGAATAGGACTGAGCACAAAACGGATCTGGCAGCACGAGGACAGGCACGAAAACGAAAATGAGCAGAACGACAGTTGTTGGATGCGGGCGACAAAGAAGAATCAACAGCAAGAACCTAAAATGCTCAGATCCATAACAAGCTCAAAGGGAAAACGGAGAATATAAATGAGAGTAAAAACCGAATTTTCTATTACAATTCAAAAGCACGATTATAACCGATCCGTCGACGTAACCGTCCTTCCTATCTTATTTGAGCATTAGAATGAACCCTATTTAATGACACACTCATAACATAGAAAATATAAAATAAAACTTGAGAAGTGGTAAAGAGTATTATCCCTCTAGGGTCCTATTTATAGTGCTAAGTAAAATATTAAAATACGACAATGTTCATAGGGCCTAATAAAAAGAACACGGCAAAGTAGTGTTGCAGGGTTCGACGCAGCTCATCATATCGATCCGTCCGTCTTTAATTTGACTCCGACGTAACCTT